>CAYZUV010000095.1:0-8672 GCA_964481245.1 uncultured Pseudomonadales bacterium | reverse complement strand
GGAGTTCAGTCAATGCTTTGTGAACCGATTGCATAAATCGATAAAAATGAATTCGTGTCTTATCTGGTCGATCTAACGACTCGTAGAAAAGGTCCATCAGGTAAGTCTTACCTCGACCAACACTCCCCCAAATGTACACGCCCTTGATGACCGGCCTATTTTTTACCCTGAACCATAGACGCCTGCCCGCTCGTTCATAACTCTCGTCGAGCGAATGACGCAATTCATCCAGATGATGAATCACGCTCAGTTGCGCCTGATCCTCGTTGACAAGACCAGATGCGCAGTGGGCCTGATAGGTTTCTAGGATGATGTTTGACACTTTGTGACCTTATGACTTGTCTCGCGGCTCGGATGTGGCTGACTTCTATCGCGTCTCAGATGCGGCGGCTCAGAGAGCCTAATTTAATCGCCACAACTTCAGGGGCGTCTTTACCTCAAGTCCTCCTGACTGCCTTAATACCTATCTGCACCTATCTGCACCTACCCGCACATATCTGCACCTACCCGCACCTGGCCGCACCTAGCCGCACCTATCCATAGGCGCCTCAGCCCTCAGCCAAGCAATCAGTTACTGGGTGCGAATGGTGGCAACCGCTGACTCAGTCAAAACAAGCAGTTGGACCCATATTTTATAGACTGCATTGCTCTTCGGTTTAGGCACCTCGTCCGCACCCTCGCCTGCCTGCTAGAAATTCAAAACGACGGAATCCTTGCAGGGGGGCCGCCGCCCGATCAACCTTCAAATCGCCTTAAGGCTGACTCGGCATGCATATCGAGCCCTTCGGCTTCAGCTAGCAACGCAGCCGATTTCGCGAGCGGAATCACACCGCGGGGATGGCAACGAATCACAGATTGCCGCGTGACAAAATCGTAGGTCCCAAGCGCTGAGGCAAATCGAGCGGTACCTGAAGTAGGCAAAACATGGCTCGGCCCTGCGGAATAGTCACCCACAACTTCTGGCGAGTGCTCTCCAATGAAAACAGCGCCTGCCTTCAAGTCGTAAGCGAGTAGCGCCTCTGGATCGGCTACCGATAATTCTAAATGTTCCGGCGCAATCCTGTTGATGATTTCAACCACGCCTACCAAATCTTTGGCGAGCAACAAAAGCCCTCTATTTTCGATTGATACGGACGCAATGGCGTGTCGCTGACTTGCGGCGAGTCTCGGGGCTAACCGCTGCTCGATCTGTGCTAGGACAGAAGCGTCGGTCGAGACTACAATGGCTTGGGCAAGTTCATCGTGCTCTGCCTGGGCCAACAAATCGTCGATTACCCAGTCTATCCGCGCGCTTGAATCTGCGACCACCAGGACCTCTGAGGGTCCAGCGACCATATCGATACCCACATCGCCAAATACGCGACGTTTGGCAGTGGCAACAAACAGATTGCCTGGCCCGCAGATTTTATCGACTCTCTCGATGGATTCGGTGCCGTAAGCAAGCGCAGCAACGGCTTGCGCACCTCCCATGGTATAGAGCTCATCTACACCAGCGTGATAGGCCGCCGCTAGCAGCACGGGATCGATGGTTTCGCGTGCTGCAGGAACGGCCAGAACGACATTGGGGACACCCGCCACCTTGGCGGGAATCGCCGTCATCAAAATGGTCGAAGGGTAAGTCGCTTTACCCCCAGGCGCATAAACACCGACCCTCGACATTGGTCGAATGCGCTGCCCAAGCACGTTGCCTAATTCATCTTCGTACTGCCAGTCTGAGGCCTGTTCCTGGTGTTGTCGCTCGTGGTAACCCCTGATTCTTGCCGCAGAGTGGGCAAGCGCCTGGTTAAGATCAGGGGGTATGGCATCGAGCGCGGAGGCCATCTCAAAGGCATCTAATCGTAGATCACTTACAGATTGACATGGGATTTGATCAAATTGGTTTACATAAGCGCATAACGCACGATCGCCCCTTGCCTTTACGCCCTCGAGGATATCGGTAACCGTCAGATCGACCGTCTTACTGATCGCAAGATCAATGGTCAAAGCAGCGCAGAGATCATCTTCGAAGTTGGGATCTTGTTGTTCTAGTCTTTTCATGCAGACGCTCCTTCTCCATGAGCGACGCTCGACTCAATGGCCTTGACGAGATCACTGATCACCCTGTACTTGGTCTTGTAGGAGGATTTATTAACGATCAAACGCGCTGAAATGTCTTCAACAAGATCCTTTGGTTCAAGGCCATTGGCAACCAACGTGTTCCCAGTCTCCACAATGTCGATAATGCGATCGGACAATCCCATGACGGGCGCGAGCTCCATTGCGCCAGACAGTTTGATGATATCTGCTTGGACGCCCAGCGAGGCGTAGTACCGCTTCGCAGTCTCAACGAACTTTGTCGCCACCCGGATTCGTCTGGGTAAAGGCCCTTCGTCAACGAGTCCGGCGACCATTAAGCGACATCGCGCTAATCCCAAGTCCAGAAGTTCGTAATAATCCTGGCCGGGAAATTCGAGCAGCGAGTCCTTGCCCAGGAGGCCCACATCCGCGATCCCATGCTCCACATAGGTGGCAACATCGCCGCCCCTCAACACCACAAGAGAGACATCCGATCTTGAGGTAGGAAACACGAGTTTTCGTGAGGTCGCCGGTGACTCGGACGGCACAATGCCGACCTCACTCAGCACCTCGAGAAGGGCCGTCAGGGGACGCCCTTTGTTGAGCGCTACGACCAACTGATTGGCATTCTTTGTTGTCATGGGTTCACACTCGCTTCACCAACGCCCCCAGAGACGTCAATTTCTCTTCCAACCTCTCATACCCTCGATCCAGATGGTAAATCCGATCAATGACAGTCGTGCCCTCGGCCGCAAGTCCGGCAATCACGAGACAAGCTGAAGCTCTAAGGTCAGTCGCCATTACGGGCGCGCCCATCAATTTTCCGACGCCCACCACACTTGCTTTTGAGTTGTTTTTCGCAAGCCTTATGTCCGCGCCCATCCTGGCCAGTTCCTGCACATGCATGAAACGATTCTCAAAAATAGTTTCTCCGATCTCTGACGCGCCTCGCGCCAGACTATTCACAACCATCATTTGAGCCTGAAGATCTGTGGGAAACCCAGGGAAAGGCGCCGTCTCAAAGCTTTGCGCGGTCAGCGTGCGCCCCTCAGCCGATACGGTTATCGAGTCCGCGCCATACTCAAGCTCGGCCCCTGTTACTCGCATAAGGTCGACGACGCTTGCTAGGTGCTCTTTTCTGATGTGCTCAACAGTGACCCTTCCGCCTGTTGCCAGCCCCGCCATCAAATAAGTGGCTGCCTCAATGCGATCGGACATCACCTTATACGGGAGGGGGATTAGCTGCGCCACTCCTTCAACTTCAATACAGGGCGTGCCCGCACCCTGAATTTTAGCGCCGGCCGCATTCAGAAAGTGGGCCAGATCAACGATTTCTGGTTC
Organism: uncultured Pseudomonadales bacterium; assembly: GCA_964481245.1. GTDB lineage: Bacteria > Pseudomonadota > Gammaproteobacteria > Pseudomonadales > Azotimanducaceae > UBA9926. The sequence goes on along the minus strand of CAYZUV010000095.1, from coordinate 5,276 downwards.
ACACGCGCATCGTTCGAGCCGAGTGGTTCCTCTCGCCAATACAGAAGCCATCAGCACATGCTCTGTCGCGCCAACGCTTGGAAAATCAAACGCCAAATCGGCACCGGTGAGTCCCTTCGGCGCCGTCGCTGACACGTAACCTGCTTTGATTTCTATATGCGCACCGAGAGCTCCGAGGCCCAAAAGATGCTGGTCCACTGGACGAGTACCGATTGCACATCCCCCTGGAAGGGAGACCTCGGCAGATCCGTACCTTGCGAGCAGAGGGCCCAGAACATTAAAGGATGCCCGCATCGTTCTGACGAGATCATAGGGCGCGCAGGTAGATGTGAGCGCTCCTGCATCGATCGCTAACTGATCGGATCCCTGCCACTCCACGCTAGAGCCCAAGTGCGTGAGCAAGGCAACCATCGTTTCAACATCGCGAAGACGAGGTACATTGCTGATCACAACCGTGTCATCAAACAAGATAGAGGCGGCCATTAATTTGATGACCGAATTCTTGGCACCCGCAGCTTTTACACGCCCAAGCAACCGCCGCCCCCCTTGAATCTCCAGTCGTGCCATTGGCGTTAGGTTTCTGACGGCGCGCGCGCTTGGATTGTCACTGCATGAATCGCACCCGTTGCGATCGCATCATTTAAATACTTGTAGACCATTTGTTGACGTTTCACTTTGGAAAGGCCCTCAAAGCGCTCAGCGACGATTTGAACGAGCGCTCGGTCTCCCTCTATTTCAACGGAGACGCTGAGTGCTCCTAACCCCTCCTCCAGCATCCGCTTTAAGGATTCAGCATCCATTTGTTGCCTCCGGGAAAATGCGTAATGATACCATGCGAGTTATATGAACCCTTGGTCGTTCATTTGGTTTCTTTTATCGTCAGAAACGCACAGGGCCTGCTCAGATGGCTGAGGCCCTGATCAAAGCTCAAACCGAAATACCCTCCTCGCAGACCTTTGAGAAGGAGGGCATCCTAGACGAAGCCTGAGATCCAAGCCTGATAGATGAGACAATAAAAAGAACGATATCGTTTGAATTGAAGTCACCATTATGAAGGGAAGACAATCCAGCTCCAGAAAAGTGCTAAGGGCACGAGCGCAATTCGTGGCGGTTATTGTCTTGGTGCTGGGTCTTCTGATTGGATTCATCGTCGAGGAGGATGCGGACCAAACGAATAACAGGGCAAATCGCAACGAGCCTGACCTCTTCCTCGTAAATGCCAAAATCAGCCAATTCAACGAACGGGGCCATCTGAAATCAGTTATCGAGGCGTTTCGATTCACACACTATCCGCTCACAGACGTCACGGCACTCGAGTCACCTCAGGTCGCGCTTTTTCTCACCTTGGACCATAAACCCTGGACCATCAAGTCAAGCTCGGGACGCTTGTTGCCACTCAGCGCCTATAGAAAAGAAGCCGTCGAACTTTGGACCGATGTGCGGGCGAACCGGCAACATAAAGATGGATCTGAAACCCTCATTGAAACAGACGCGCTCACCGTCTTCGCATCGAGCAACCTTGTAGAGGCCAATGAACCTGTTCGAATATCGACCAAAAACTCAATTACCATCGCTCCACTCATGCGAGCCTGGCTCGACTCCGGGCAATTCGAATTGCGAAGCGATGGATCCACACAAGTTTCCACCCATTTTTTTGACGCCCCGATTGGCGTCGGGCCATCGAACAATACGGATGCCAGCCTGTGAAGTCTGAGAAAGCGTCTACCGCCTCAATCATAGGCCTCGAGCAAGCGGGGGGCATGCTAGACTGCGCGCGAATGATGTTGCGTGTAATCCGATTCAACAGGTCTACATTGGTGACCGATTGGACTTGTACCCTATGACTTTTAGTACCGAACGCCAAAGCCTTATTCGATGGTCTGCCGTTGTCCTGAGCCTTTGCCTCAATCCAGTGCTGGCGGCGACTGAGTCGGATCGATCGCCCATCAATATTCAAGCGGACCGAGCAATGGTGAGTGAGCTCGACGGCCTCTCCGTCTACAGCGGCCACGTCGTCATTACCCAGGGTTCGATGAAAATTCTCGCAGATGAAGTTCGACTTAAAAGCGAGGAGAACCAATTGACTACCATTCTAGCTGTGGGCGACGCGACGCAAGATGGGCTTGCAGGATTCACGCGCGGAGCCACCGATGACTTGGAATCGATTACCGCGAGTGCACTGGAGGTAGAGTATCTCGTAGCTTCCCAGCAGCTCACGTTGAGAGGCCAAGCCGTGTTGAGTTTGGGGCAGGATCGATACCAAGGGAATGTTTTAAGCTATGACATTGCAAAAGGCATATTCAAACTCGAGAGTGGGCAAGACCCTTCCGACCGCGTCAATCTGACCATTAACCCTAAAGCGGATCAACCTTTGTGAGCAGTTCGCTCAGAGCGACCCATCTGCGCAAACGGTTCGGCACCCGCGTCGTTGTTAAAGATGTCACGATCGAACTCAACCAAGGTGAGGTGATCGGACTCCTTGGCCCCAATGGCGCCGGCAAAACGACCTGTTTTTACATGATCGCTGGCCTCATCAAAGCTGACCAAGGAACCATCACCCTTGGCCAGCAATCACTGACGGATGCCCCCATGGATGCGCGAGCTCGGTTCGGACTGGGGTATCTTCCCCAAGAACCCAGCATCTTTAGAAAGCTCTCAGTGGAAGACAACATACGCGCCATCTTCGAGACGGTGACAGACCTTCCTTTGCGAGAACAACTTGCGAAAACGAACGAACTCATTGAAGAATTCAAGCTAGGCCATGTCGCCAAGTTGCCTGGAATGGCACTAAGCGGTGGCGAACGCCGTCGAGCTGAAATCGCCCGTGCCCTCGCTTCTGCGCCAAAGTATCTTTTGCTAGACGAACCCTTCGCGGGCGTTGATCCAATTTCAGTTGGGGACATAAAAACCATGATTCGGCAACTCTCCGACCGAGGCATCGGTGTTCTCATCACCGACCATAATGTTCGAGAAACGCTCGATATCTGCAGGCGAGCGTACATCGTCAATGATGGATCGATCATTGCTGAAGGTTCAACGACCGACATTCTGAACCATGAGGTCGTGAAATCGGTGTATCTTGGAGAGGACTTTCGAATCTAGAATCTGAAAAAAGCGGTCCTGACCACAACGCGAAGGCGAGTCTTCAATTTCAGCTCGCGCCCATGCTTTACGTCTGACATCGGTAGCGAGGCGATCTTCAACACGCTGCCGCTGCACACCGTTCAATCATGATCACGAACCCGTCCACATAATCATGACCAAACGCCTAACAATCGCGACGATGCGATGGATTCCCCAATTCGCCTTGGGACCCCGAGAATTGAACCTCATTTCGTTCTATTCGATGCCGCGCCAAAGTATGATTCAACCATGGCCCTCAAACCCTCATTAGCACTGAAGCTTGGACAACAGTTACGCATGACGCCGCAATTGCAGCAGGCGATCAAATTGCTGCAACTGTCCACATTAGATCTACAGCAAGAGATCCAAGACGCATTGGACTCGAACCTGATGCTCGAGGAATTTGATGAAAACGAGGAAACAACCCCCAACACTGAAGAGCAAGCGGACCAAGGCCTTGATCACGATGCTGAAGCCAGTGAGGCGGACGGGACCGACGACATGGATTCAGATGAAGGCGGCGACCTCGACATCGAAGGTTCAAATTCTCAAGCGATGGAAGCCGAATGGCCAGAGGACGACGCCAGCACAATTATCGAACCGATCGATCCTCCAGAGGATCCATCAGAGGCAGACTCAGTCGACCTCATGGAATCCAGCTCACTCCAGGAAGAACTCGCTGTAGATTCTAATTGGGATGACGTTTACGAGCCGATTAGCGCGGGGTCGGGCTCTGCGCCTGTTGACGACTATGATCCAATGGAATCGAAAACCACGGTCGAAACGCTCTCACAGCACTTGCTGTCCCAACTGGAACTCTTGAATCTCAGTGAGCACGATGCATTCATTGCTTGGCATATTCTGGACGGGCTGGACGCTGAAGGGCAGTTAACCATCGAACTGGAGGACATTTTAGAAAGTGCACCCGACGACTGGCTTCTGGAAATGGATGAAGTCGAGGCAGTGCTGCATTTAATTCAACATCTTGACCCCATTGGCGTTGCCCACCGAAGCCTTCAAGAGTGCTTACTTATTCAATTACGCGCCTTGCCGGTCGATACACCCGCGCGAGGTCTCGCAATAGAGATAATTAGCGATCACCTCGCCCAGCTCGGTACGCGCGATTTCGCGACACTGACTCGAAAGCTCAGAGTTCCGGAGCCCGAACTCAGCTCCGCGATTGAACTCATCAAAACGCTGAACCCAAGGCCAGGCAGTGATTATGCTGATAACGCATCCCAATACGTCGAACCGGATGTCATGGTACGCCGACGCGAAGCGGGCTGGGTCGTTGAAATTAATCCCGCGATCAATCCCAAGATTCGCGTCAACCCGGAGTACGCAGCGTTAATCCGGCGGAACGATACCAGCTCCGATCAAACCTACTTAAAGGAACAAATGCAGGAAGCACGTTGGTTTATCAAAAGTCTTCAGCAACGTAATGAAACGCTTCTTAGAGTTGCCACAGAAATTATGAGGGTTCAAAAGGACTTTTTGGACCACGGCGACCAAGGCATGCGGCCTCTGGTGCTGCATGACATTGCTGAAGCCGTTGGCCTGCATGAGTCAACCATCTCTCGGGTGACCACGCAAAAATACATCGATACCCCCAAGGGCATATTCGAACTTAAATACTTTTTCTCGTCACATGTCAGCACGCATTCAGGAGGTGAGGTATCTTCAACCGCCATACGAGCGCTGATTAAAAACTTGATTGCGGATGAGAACACTCGAAAACCGCTGTCGGACAATAAAATTGCAGCGTTGCTTGCTGAAAAAAATATCAATGTCGCTAGACGAACCGTGGCCAAATATCGAGAAGCACTAATGATTCCGCCCTCGAATGAGCGCAAAGAGCTGAGCTGAGTCCTTGGCCATCCCTCCATCACATCTCAATTTTATCTTCGTGATTCTTGGCAACCACTCCACCAAATTACGGTCAAATGCACTTGAGGCTGTCTCGCCGGCGCCTTTACCTCGGTCAAGAGACATTCATCCTGTGAGCCTCTCCAATCCAGGAGTACGTTTATGCAATTGAATATCAGTGGCCATCACGTCCATGTGACTTCAGCGATAGAAAACTACCTCATCAGAAAATTAGAAAAAATCGAACGCCACAACGAATCCATCGTTAACGGTCAGGTGATTTTGTC
>CAYZUV010000094.1:1384-8722 GCA_964481245.1 uncultured Pseudomonadales bacterium | reverse complement strand
AAGAAGAATGCCACTTGGTCGTTCAATTGGAATTGTCCGTGCCAGTGGATGAGGTGATGACCGGGATATTGATTGGTGTTTTCAGGATTCGTGTAGTACTCGCCCAAGTGGACCCAAGTGAGTTGATTTTGCCAGCGAGCACTTGTCTGCCAGTCCAGCGTCATAGATCCCATCATCTTAGGCGCCGTATCGATCTCGTTGCCAGAGAGCGCCGTCGCTGACAGCGTGGGATTATTGGCATAGGTGTGCCTTGCCCAGGAGGCCGCCCCCCTCAAGCTCAGTCGATCAGTGAAGGCGTAATTGACTTCGACCTCGAGCCCTCGATGCTTGGTTTTACCGTTGTCGACGTTGGCCCTTGTGGTGTCCAAAAAGATGAATTCATCTTTTCGCATTGCATACACCGCGCTTTGCAATGTCAGCCGATCACTCACGTGTTTTAGACCGAACTCAAGGCTCTCGATCTGCTCGGAGTCGATGTCAGCGATACTCTGGCCATTCTGCAAACGATAGAGCTCGGTGGCTTGAGGCGCCCTAAAGCCGCTCGCAAGGCGAAGGAACCAGTGGGTAGCGCCTTGATCAAAACCCAGACTGAATTTCGGCGCGATGTTCGTGAAGCGATCAGAGCGATCGGCGGGGCGGTTGAATCGACAACCTCCGAAACCACAGGGTTCCCCATCGTCTTTGGTTCGGCCCGTCAGCATCTGGTTCTCGTAGTCGTACTGAATGTGCTCGGCACGAACACCCAGGTGAGCGGTGATTCGCTCGCTCAAGTTCAATGCGTAATCGGCGAAAACGGCAAACTGCTGTGCGTCAACGCGATAGTCATAATGCTGGCCCACAGGAATCGTGCCCACGAGAAACGGGCTCCCAATCGTTGGGCTGGCTTGGAACTCGGCGAGCGAGCCGGAGGTGAACTCAATATCTGAGCCAAGAAAGAGCCGGTCGCTCGGTGACCATCCAGCTTGAAGACCAAGACTCCGATGGTCATTTTCTTCCAGCGGCTTGCCGGGCAGGTAATGCTGCAAGAACCGCATCTGATTCCAGCGGAGGTAGGGCGTCACCTGCCAATCACGGGATGGATCACTGGGCGTCAGCCTGCTGTACGCAAGGACTGAGCGAACATCTCTGAAGGCCTCGGGGTTGGGGTTGGTCCTCCGTATGCTCTCATCTTTATAGGCGTCGTCGCCCTGAATAAAACCCGCGGTCTCTTGGTTGAGGTTGGTCAGCGCCAGACTGGTTTCCGCGGTCAGCCGATCGCCCGCATAACGATGCTTTAGAATCGCCTTTTGCTGGCCATAGCCGGCATCATCCAGATAGCCGCCGTCTCGACTCGCGCTCACGGCGGCAACGACTTGGTCGGTCCGCTTGACCGCTTTGATGCGTGCGTAGTCGTCTCGGCCCAATTCAAGTTGAACGGAACCATCACGCTTGGCTGCGAACGTTGGCGTGAGCATATTGATCATCCCATGTGAGGCATTGCTGCCATGGACGATCGAGCCGGGTCCTTTGAGCACTTCGACCCGAGACGCCAGTTCCAATTGCCCCTGGAACAACTCGTTGACGTTACAAAACCCTGAGGCTCTGAGAGGGATCCCGTCGAGTGTCATGAGAAACGCGCCGCAGCCACCGGCACCCGTTAGAACCGGGGAGCGAATTGCCGTTAGATGCTCTTGACCATTGCCTCGACTGACCCAGGCACCCGCCACGGACTCGAAAATCTCGTTCGGGTGGATGGCTTGCTCTTCAATCAGAGACGTTTCATCGATGATGGAAATCGATAACTCGGTCTGCCGCCAGGTTTCTTCAGACCGCTTGCCTGATACGACGACCTCCTCGAGCTCCGCCGCGTGAAGCGGCTTCAGCCCCTCAAAGGTCAGCGTGAGGGCGAGTAAGGCAGCAGTAACAACAGTTCGTACAGGAGGCATTGCACACATCGATTGAAACAGGAATGAGGGCGAGAGATTACCCCATTTGGCCTTTTCCTGCCGGCGATCGCACCTGAAATCGCGTTAAAATGCCCGGGTTCAGATTCCGCAAGTCAATTTATGGTGCACTCCCTTCTCGGTGGCGACACGACGTACGTCAATCAGTACGATCCCAGTCAACTCTTCCCAGTTTCGAGAGAGACAGGCCGGCAAACACTGGGCCTGTCGACCGCCGATTTGCCATTTGAAGGTGCGGATATTTGGAATGCCTACGAATTTACCTACCTGGCGCATGATGGAGTGCCAAGGCACTTGGCACTGCGCCTTTTGATCCCAATACAAAGTGCTTCCTTGATTGAATCAAAGTCTATGAAGCTCTACCTAGGGTCCTTCGCTGGCAGTCGATTCGAATCCGAATCAGAGGTGATCGAGACGATCGCCCGTGATCTAACCGAGGCACTCGGCTTTGATCAAACCAAGACCGAAACCGAGGACGGACAGTTGGCGCCCAAACTGGATGTTCTGGTGTTGTCTGATACAGATCTGGCGGTTCCATCGCGGCCTGAAGGGTGGATCTGTTTGGATGGCGAAATCCCGGAGCAGATTTCCTTTGATTACAATCCGTCGCTGTTGCGCGTCGCAAGCAATCGTGCAGTGTCCGAGGTTTTCTACTCAGATGGGTTTCGCTCGCTCTGTCCGGTCACGGGCCAACCTGATTTCGCACGGATTGTGCTTGGCTACGAGGGCGTCGAAGTCGACAGAGCGGCCCTTCTCGCGTACTTGTTGTCTTACCGTGAGCACGGCGACTTTGCTGAACAAGTTGCTGAACGGTTGTTTGTCGATTTGACGCGCGCGTTCTCACCCAACGCCTTGTGGGTCCGGGCTGAGTTCACGCGTCGCGGCGGTATAGATATCAATACCGAGCGGTTCGCCCATTGCGAACCCTCGCCGTACCAGCGCCATCCAAGGCAATAGCTAGGCCTCGCTCGCCGCTTCCATTGCATCGGCCCGGTCAAGTGAATCGGCGTACGGCTTGCGCGCGAACCAAAGTAGCACGATACCGAGGACACCGAAGAACGAGACCATAGTGATCATTGAGTATCGAACCCCTTCGATGCCGGGAAAGAGGTGCTCGCTCATGGCCCCTGCCAAGGGCGGGCCAAACATCATGCCAATTGCCCCGGTGAGCATGTAAACAGCTGCGACACGCGCCCTGAGATGCGTTGGCGTAATGACGGGTAGTGCTCCATTGGCGATGCCAAACGGTGAATTTACAGCGAGCAACGCGGGCGCATAGAGCACGAAGGCCCAGAAAGGATCCGGTGCGATCTGAATCAGCAAAGCTGTTGGGACCGTGATGACGCCGCCTGCCATGCCGGCAACGATATTGGCATCGCGCCAACCTTGATGGCTCAGGTATCGCGCGAGCCAGGCCGCGGCGAGCGGCCCCATGGGCCCGAAGATGACGAAGATCCAGCCAAAGGTTTGCGAGGCTTCTGCAGCATCCAGGCCGTGGATCCTGACAAAAAACGTAATGCTCCAGAAGACGAAGGCGTATCCTGTCAACAGCAGGGATACAAAGCCCAGATGATGGAACAAGATGGTTTTTTGGTGGTCACGATAGAACTGTTTCAGCGTGTAGTCAGAATCCTTCAGGACAGGGGCTGCGTTGGACGCGCCTCGCTTGGGTTCACGAATGAGCAGGAAAAAGCCCGCGAGGAAGACTCCAGGAAGGCCCACCCAAACGAACGTTTGTTGCCACGGTTTGAGTTCGCCAACGACAGGCAGCACCATGGGTGGCGCGCCTTGAACCAGTTCCAAAACCATCCCCCCGATAATGAACGCAAGACCGGAGCCAATGATGGGTCCTGCCTGGAAGACGCTGAGCGCGAGCGGTACATCTTTGCGAGGGAAGTAGTCGCTGATCATTGATGTGGCCGCAGGTGTGAGCGTTGCCTCGCCAACCCCGACGCCAATCCTCGCCAGAAAAACCTGCCAGAAGTTTTTAGCGAGACCACACGAAATCGTCAGCAAGGACCAAAGAAAGATCCCAATTGCGATCAGGTGTTTTCGAGAATAGCGATCAGCCAGGACCGCAATGGGCACCGCTGCTGCGGCGTAGAAGAGGGCGAACACGCCATAAAGCCAGCCTACTTCCGTGTCGCCGATGCCAAGATCTTCCTGCATGGGGCCAACGACAATGGCGACCACTTGCCGATCGACCCATGCAATGAGCGACGCCAGAATCATCACGAAAACGATGAACCACGCGTAGCGAACCTGAGCTGGGGTTTGGGTCATCGCGTCCTCTCCATTTCAACGTCTCCTCAGCCCATGAGAGTGCGTTGATGCCGCGCGGTTGTAAAGAGCGACTTGCCGCTTCAAAGGTGGTCTGAGGCTCGCTACCGCTCAGTCGCCACGCTTGGGGGCGATCAGGGTTCTGAGCCAATGGAGAGTGGAATTATTGCTAAGAAAATATCGGTCGATGTCGGCATTTTTCTGGGCCAGCAAAGCCGGATCCTGAAATAGGGTGGCTCGTGTGATCAGCCGATCGGGTTCCGGTATGTCCCGAATCACGCGAGCTGGGTTGCCTGCGGCAATGACATTTGCTGGCAAGTCGCCGGTCACCACTGATCGTGCACCGACGATGGTGTTGTCGCCGATTTGAACACCCTTGCAGACGGTCACGCCATCGCCAAGCCAGACGTTCTGCCCGATGGTAACCGGCCGAGTGATGCCAATGGGCTGGGTTCGATCTATGAGGTCATGCCAGTCCGCATCACTCACATAGCAGCCAGCGGCGAGCATGGTATTGTCCCCAATGGAAACTTCGCTGGCGGAATCGATACGTACGCCTGGACAGATCAACACGTGATCGCCCAGGTTGATATGTCCCTGATGGTCACCAAATTGCCAAGTGCAAAACGAAATTCTTCGGTCGCTGGCGGTCACGAGATGCAGATTAGCGCCCGCCTCGATGTGAGCCCCGTGGACATCGACATACCAGGGCTTGAGCATCATGAAGTCGGGGCCGAGGGCAGCAAAGTGTGGAGCCACGAAATGATTGGCGTACCACACTTCGAAGAAATGAATCAGGCGCTTGATATAGTAGGGGCGGTGATCTCGTATCATGAAGCCACTATAGCCAGCAGGGGCGACACTGTCATGGATGCAATGGAATTACTGACCAAGCGGGTATCTTCCCCCAGGCTCTCTGGAGAGGTGCCAAGAGCGGTCATCGAGGCGATGATGCTGGCCGCGAGCCGAGCACCTGATCATGCGCAATTAGCGCCGTATCGCTTCATTCTCGTTGAGGGTCAGGCCCGAGCGCGCTTGGGTGAAGTCTTTGTCGAGGCGAAACACCGCGCCGGTGAAACGCTAGATGAAACGGCAGCCGAAAAACTTAAGCAAAAACCGCTACGAGCGCCACAAATCTTGATTGGGATCGCGTCTATCCACGAGCATCCGAAGGTTCCAGAACAAGAGCAAATCATCACGGCGGGAATCGCCTTACAGGGGTGTCTACAAGTGGCGTATGCACAAGGCTATGGTGGGATGTGGCGCACAGGGGCCTTGGCCTACGACCCGTATGTCGCTGAGCAACTGGGTCTTAAGGCGAGCGAACGTATCGTGGGGTTTTTATATTTGGGGGCGGTCGAAGGCTTGCTGAAAACGCCCCGAGCCGTCGATGTTGCAGGGATGATGACTCATTGGTAGGGCTCTGCTTGGCGAGCGACTTCGCTCAATTCCGGTATTTCCGCTATAATCCCAGTGCCACCTTGGTCCTCCCGCAATAAATAGTGGTGAACCCCGCCAGGCCCGGAAGGGAGCAACGGTAACTATGACTTTATGTGCCGGGATGCGGCTAAGGTGGTTTTTTATTGCCTGCGGTCAATAGGGTGGGCGACTTAACCCACTTTTTGTATCCTCTGCTTTCTCCCCACTGCATGTTGCTCGCCTATTTTGGGCTATGTTGTTTTCTTGTTGCTCGTTCCGCTGAGTCAAAGATTGTCATCCAAATGGTCAGGGACTTGGAAACCAAGTCCTGCCTCCTTTTCTCACGATTGACGGGCGCCCCGTAGCGTGACTTTCTCTGAGGCGCGCGCGCACTGCTTCGTGGTGGCTGGTCAGCAGGGCGTCGGGAGCAGCTGCGTTTCGTCACGAGGCACGTTATGCTTCTGTCATCGACACTTGGCGAACAACGCGAAAAGCTTAAGAGGGAACACCATGTCTGAACATCTCATCGAGACCCACGAAGATGGCGTCTGCACCTTAACCATGAATCGTCCCGAGGCGCGAAACGCCATGAGCGGGCCTATGATGGCGGCCTTGAATGAAGCCGTCCCTCGCGTCGCCGCAGATCCTAACGTTCGCTGCGTCGTGCTCACTGGGGCCGGTGGTGCCTTTTGTGCGGGTGGTGACGTGAAAGGCTTTGCGGCAGATAACTCAGGTGGAGGGGGCGCGTCTCGACCGGTTTCATTGGAAGAGCGGGTTCACAATCTACGTGAGGGGATGGAGCTATCCAGACAGTTACACGAGATGCCTAAGCCCACGCTAGCGATCATCCCTGGTCCAGCAGCGGGTGCGGGGCTCTCACTTGCGCTGGCCTGCGATCTCCGATTTGCATTGGATACCGCCAAGTTGACCACGGCGTTTTCTAAAATCGGTGCGAGTGGGGATTACGGCGGATCTTACTTCCTACCTTATTTGGTGGGCGCAGCCAAAGCACGAGAATTGTACTTCACAGCGGACATTATCACGGGAGCTGAAGCATTGGCTTTGGGACTGGTTAACAAGACGGCATCCTCTGAGACATTCGCGGCGGAGTCCACAGCTTACGCGAAGTACCTCGCGGGGCTGCCCACCGTGGCGATTGGCTATATTAAGAAAAATCTGAATGCGGCTCAAAATGGGACACTAGCCGATGTGTTCGATCGGGAGGCCATGCACATGATGCGCTGCTTTATGACGGATGATCACAAGGCTGCGGTTCAGGCATTTGTTGAGAAGAGGCCACCGGAATTTCAGGGGCGCTAACCACAAAAAAAACGGGCCAATGGCCCGTTTTTTTTAGGCCACTAAAACGCTAGGCAGCCTCGCCTATGACCATGTTTGCCAGGTGCGCCCGTTGCAGTTTCGCATCGCCAAGATACACCTGATTATGCATTTGACGCTTGAAGAACATGTGCACGTAACACTCCCAGGTAAATCCGATGCCGCCATGGAATTGAACAGCACGGCTCGAGGCATACACGGCCATGTCGCTCGCTTCTGATTTCGCCATGCGAGCGTATTGCAGCGCTTTCTCGGGTTCGTGATCAACCGCGCAGGCCGCGTTATAAGTCAGTGATTTGGCATTATCGATTTGAATCATGACGTTCACCAGCGGGTGTTTAACGGCCTGGAAGAATCC
>CAYZUV010000094.1:0-1284 GCA_964481245.1 uncultured Pseudomonadales bacterium | reverse complement strand
CCGAAGTTTTTAGGTTGTTCTGCCATGGTGCCTCCTATTTCGACTTCGGCAGGCCGAGCACGCGCTCGCCCAGGATGTTGCGTTGGACCTCGTTGGCGCCCGCGGCGATGGTGACCCCGAAACTGTTCATATAAGCCAACTGCCACTGGCCGCCGGCCGCCGCGTTTTCGTCGTTCACATACAAAGAGCTGGTAATCCCTTCAATGCGATAGGCGATTTCGGCAAGGTCTTGGTTGATTTCTGTGCTCACCAATTTGCTCTGGAGCGGAATCCGCATGGGGTGATCGGTCAGTGCCGGCACACCGCTGCGTCGGTTGTTTTGCCGTTGGGCTTCCTGTCTGATCATCATCTTCATGATGTCATCTCGAATCACCGGGTCGTCGGCTGCGGTCTTGTCGCCTCGCGCGTGATGCTTGGCAAGGTCGACAATGGAGGAGATGCTGCCGACTGAAACCCCTGACTCCTTGCTTGTCGCCATGCCTCCAGAGGCTGGTGTGACAAGGGGGCCCGCGCCTCGTTCGTGGGCGAGCGTGGTCATGGCGACTTTCCAGCCAGCGCCCACGTCGTCGAGTCGATATCGGTCAGATATAACCAGATTGTCGAAAAGAACCTCGTTAAAACCGGTTTCGCCCGTCATTTTAATGAGTGGGCGGACCGTGACCCCTTTGCCAAGATTGGCTTTGATGGGAACGACAAAATAAGAAAGGCCGTTGTATTTATCGCCCTTGTCCGTCCTGCAGAGGAGGATCATCCAGTCAGCGAAGTGTGCGAGCGATGTCCAAACTTTGTGGCCATTGATGACCCAGTTGTCGCCATCTTTTTCCGCGAAGGTCTGTTGGTTTGCAAGGTCTGAACCTGCGCCGGGTTCTGAGAATCCTTGGCACCAGATATCCTCGCCCGAGAGCAGTCTGGGGAGAAGCTCCGCCTTCACTTCATCCTGCGCGTGAAAGAAAATCGTGGGTGCTGCCATCCCCATGCCGATGATGTTGGGCAGATAAGGCGTCTTGGCGCGTTGCATCTCCTGATTCGCAATACTTTGGCAATTGTCCTTGCCACCGCCGCCATACGCTGCGGGATAGTCACAGCCGATGAGGCCGGCGTCATAGGCTGACTTTTGCCAGGCCTGCAGCCATTCCATGGCTGCAGGGTCGCTGAGTTCAAGCGCGCCTTGGGGGATATGCACCGGTGGGGTGCCTGGGTGATGGTCTGCGAGCCACGATTGGCAGTGCGCTCTAAACTCGGCCTGTTCTGGCGTGTCCTTACGTTCAGCTTCGGTCATTGAGT
>CAYZUV010000093.1:2860-8731 GCA_964481245.1 uncultured Pseudomonadales bacterium | reverse complement strand
CCGCGAAAGCGTGTGTGAAAAAAGCTGATTGTGGAATTGGTGGACAAGTCAACCCGAACAATGTGACCCAATGTAGTAGTTGTGGTAACGGTCTTATCCTTTCTGGCAATCGCTGTTTGGCGGTAGCCACTGTTTGCTCTGATGCGAAAAGCGCCTGTTCTTCTGAACCGGGTAATGGCCGTAGATTCTGGGGTTGCGTTGCGCCTAAGGTGGGTGAGACGTCTTGGTCCGTTGCGCGAAATAAATGCTCTTAGAGGGTGTCAACCACCCTCTAGGGCGCAAGTTCGACTCGGTGGGTGGTCTTAGCTTTTTAGAAGTGTCGCGCAAACACCTCGTCACTGAAGCCCACAAGCACCGTTTGTCCAGTGATAATGGTCGGCGCTCGAAGATTCCCGGTTGGGCCAAGCATGGCCGCGACGGCCTCGTCCGATAGTCCAGCCTTCAGGTCAAACTCTTCGACTTTTTTGCCCTTCATCGCAATGAGCTTCTTTGCAGAGCCGACAACGTCTGCGCAATCGCCCGCTTGCAGCTTTCTGCTTGCAGGCACCGTTTCTTTGATATCTATGTGGTTGGCTTCCAAAAACTTGGATGCTTTGACACAGGTGGTTCATCCCTTGCGGAAGTAATACCAGGCGACGCCTTTGGCCATATGGGGACCCCTTGATGGAGAGACTGAATAATTCGGTCTTACGCATGGCTGATGCTAGCAGATTGCTGACTGGGTCAGAAGCAGGCATTCAGGTAGGATGCGGGTTCGATCGAGAAGCGCTTGACACCCATCTTCTGGTGTCAGGGTGAAGGGGCTTCTCAGTCTCGAAGTGACTCATCCAGCCTGAAGCAGATACGGGTGCCAGACGTATGTATTTGAAAGTGGTTAACGTGGTCCTGCTCTCAGGAAGTCTGGCGCTGTCGCTGCTTTGTCGGGGCGAGGCAATCGAAACGTCGGCTGCCTTACGTGAATCGCTACCCGCCGTCCCAGAGTTACCAAGGGCGATGGCTTGGAGCGCCTATAACCTTGGCACCACTGGGTATAACCAAGCGGTGGGGATCGCGAAAATGATGAAAGATCGTCATCGAATGACGCTCCGAATCATTCCCGGTAAGAACGACGTGTCTCGTTTGTTACCCCTTCGCGTTAATCGTGTGCAATTCTCTGCCAATGGAGTCGCCACCTATTTCGCTCAGGAAGGCGTGTTTCAATTCGCTTCAAAACGGTGGGGGCCGATGCCCGTTCGCGTGGTTATGATGTCGGTGGGACTCTCCAATCAAGCCATCGCTGTTGCGCATAACGGACCCGTAAAGAACATCGCAGACCTCAGAGGGCGCCGCGTGCCCTGGGTGTTCGGTGCGCCAGCGCTCAATATATCAACTGAAGCGATCATGGCCTGTGGCGGAATCTCGTGGAACGATGTCACTCGAGTTGATTTTCCCGGTTATGTCGCGATGTGGAATGCGATGATTGATGGGCAAATTGATACCGCCTATGCCACCACGGTCTCGGGGCCAACCCGTCGGATGGAAGCTTCTCCCTATGGGATTCGCTGGCTGCAAATGCCCCACAATGATAGAGAATGCTGGGAGCGGGTGCATGCGGTCGCACCCTATTTGGAACCTCATGTGGCCACTCGCGGCGCCGCGATCTCAGATACTGCACCACACGAAGGTGGGACCTATCCTTACCCTGTGCTCACGACGCTCTCCGATCAGGATCCTGACTTGGTCTACGCGGTGACGGCGGCCATACATCAGGGTTATGACGCCTACAAGGACGCAGACCCCGGGTCGATCGGTTGGGGCTTGGATCGACAGCGATTCAAATGGGTTGTGCCATTTCATCCTGGCGCCATTGAATACTTCAGAGCGCTTGGAATTTGGACCGAGGACTTTGAGGACCATCAAGCCCGGCTTGTCGCGCGCCAGCAAGTGTTGGCGGATGCTTGGCAGGGCTTCACCGCGATGGGAGGAATCGACGATGTGGATAAGCCCGAGTTTGCTGCCTCATGGATGACCTATCGTGCCTCGTACTTGTCGGAGCGCGGCTTTAACCCTGTTTGGAAAGAGTGAAGTGTTAGCTATGAGTTTTTCCAGAAAGGTGTTGTTACCTTTGGCTGCAGCTTTGGTCATCGCTTTGGTCGTTGATCAATTGCGCTTGTTTGGTCGCCCTCTGTCGAGCGCTTGGCTGACGGTCGAAACCCAATACTTCTACGCCTTGGTTGCGCTGCTGTTGCCTTTGTCGTTTCTCCTCAAAGCATCACGCAGCAGAATGCTTGACGCCTCCCTCGCATTCAGCAGTTTTTTGGCTAGTCTTTGGCTTCTTTTCAATGGTGAGTTGATTCTCGAGGAAGGCTGGGAGTTTATCGCACCCGATCACGCGATTTGGGCGAGCTTGGTTCTTTGGGTCGCCGTTCTGGAAGGCGTTCGGCGAGTGGCTGGGGTCGGGCTGCTCGCCGTGACGGGCTTGCTGTCTTTTTACCCGCTTGTGGCGGATCACATGCCGACACTGATCTCGGGGATGTCGATTGGTCTCCGTGAGACGGCGGCCTATCATGCGATGAGTAGTGAAAGTCTTATCGGTTTGCCGTTTCAGGCCTTTGCTCAAATCGTCATCGGGTTCTTGGTGTTTGGTGCGACACTGCAGAGTTCCGGCGGTGGTCGCTTCTTTATTGATCTTGCTTTTGCAACGCTCGGCGGGGTGAGAGGCGGTTCTGCCAAAGTGGCGATCTTTGCCAGCGGTCTGATGGGCTCGATGAGCGGAAGTGTGGTGACGAATGTGATGACCACCGGGCAACTAACGATTCCGACCATGCGCGGTCAAGGCTACGCACCCAAAACAGCTGCGGCGGTGGAGGCGTGCGCCTCCACGGGTGGCGTGCTTTTGCCACCGATCATGGGGTCAACCGCGTTCATCATGGCGACATTCCTTGAAATGCCTTACGGCCAGGTGGCGTTGGCCGCGCTCATACCCGCGCTTTTGTATTTTTTTGCCCTGTTCTTGCAGCTTGATGCGCATGCGGCTCGGCACGGGCTCGTTGGTCTCGCGCGTGAGAATGTCCCTCGAGTACGTGACGTCTTGAAATCAGGTTGGCCCTTTCTCTTGTCCTTCGGTCTGCTTGTTGTTTTCTTGCTGGTGTTGCAGCGAGAAACGCTCGCGCCTTGGCTTGCGAGCGCGGTCCTGCTCTTGATCAATCAATGTTTGCCCGAGCATCGGTTGAATTTGGCCGGCTGGGTTGATTGGCTGAGAGCCATCGGCCAACTTCTTATGGAATTGCTGACCATCTTGTGCGCGGTCGGGCTGATCGTTGGTGCGCTCTCGGTGACGGGCCTTTCGGGCACTTTGGTTAACGACCTCTTGTTTGTGGCGGGCTCGGACGTTTTGGTTTTGTTGATGATGGGCGCACTCACCAGTTTTGTTTTAGGTATCGGCCTCACGGTAACTGCGGCCTACGTGTTCCTCGCGATCGTGCTCGCACCGGCGTTGATCAGTGGCGGGCTCACGCCCTTGGCGGTTCATTTGTTTATTCTTTACTGGGGCATGCTGTCATTTATCACGCCCCCGGTCGCGCTCGGCGCCTTTTCAGCGGCTTCTATTGCGCAGGCGAGTCCTATCGCCACTGGATTTGAAGCCATGCGTCTGGGTGTCGCGATTTACCTGGTGCCGTTTCTATTTGCGCTCAATCCCAGCTTGATTGGGCACGCACCTGCGGGTCGGGTCGCGTTTGATCTTGCCCAGACGGCGCTTGGCGTGGCCTTGGTCGCCTATGCCAGTCAGCGAGTGCTGCCTGGGTTGGGCGTAGTGTCACACTTGAGTGCCGGTGTGGTGTTTGCCACCGGCCTCTGCATTATGATGCCTCAGGCTGTGTGGTTGCGCTTGGATGTGGACCTCATGCAGGCGCTAGCGTTCAGTGGCTGTCTGTTGGCAGGGGTATGCGTCGTAGAGTGGGCGAAGGGTCATTCGGCAGCGAGCGCGCGTTAGATAAACGCAACCAGCACAGGATCAAACTCGCTCAGCTAAAGGCAAGGGCCGGGATGGAAGTGCAATTCATGTGATGGACGCTCTCGGCAACTAAGCCAACGTCTCCTCATAGATAGACGCTAGCCCCTGATCTGTCAGACCCAGTCCGACTTTCTCAATGAGTGACGCAGTGTCGAGTTGACTCGAGTCACGAAACAATGCGCCTTGCAGCGCGAATTCGAGACGATCGAGTTGCTTGACGAACCGCGCTTCGGCCGAAATTTGGTCTTCGTATTCTTGCCAGTCCTTCTTCAGCTCAGTCGAGTCTGCGAAATGGGCCAAGATCGCATCAACAGCGATTTCCTCACGCGCCGTTTTCTCTGCCTTTGGAACCGCATCGTTGGGGGTTAAGTCACCCACATGGGCTTCACCTAGATCATGGACCAGTGCCAGTCTCAGCACTTTCTCGAGATTCAGCTCGGGTCGGTTGCGCCCGAGGAGAAGCGCGAGCATGGCGACGCCAAAACTATGCTCGGCGACGGATTCGCAGTGGGCTTCGCTCAGACCGCGCTCCAACCAGCCCTTTCGGTAGGTTTGTTTGAGATGCAGTACTTGGTACCAGCCCGCAAGCCAGGTCGAATCAGTGGTGCTTGACGCTTCGAGACGTTGAAATTTTTCGGTACGCATGGAGGCTCCGAGACAAAGTGCGAGGACTATGGAGCAAGAGAGGCCGTCGTTCAAGGTTGGGGGTAAGACACGACGCTGCGAAAGCGATGAGGCTTTCTTGCGGTGCGGCCAGCGAGGGCCCAGTTGAGCCAACGATGAGAGCATAGGCGACGTACAATCTATCATTCCGGTTAAAGCTGTCTTCAAGTGGATGAATTGAGATGTTTGAACACATTGAAAGGGTAAGCGCTGAGCCACTCAATCAAGCCATGACGCGTCGGCGTGGCGCTCGGCAAGGCGGGTGCGCAACCTGCAAGCAGGACCGTGCCCTAACTTTCCATCACCTCATTCCTAAAAAGCTGCATCGACGTCGTCACTTCAAGAGAACCTTCGATAAACGCGCCTTGGCCGAGGGCATCTACATTTGCAGGCCCTGCCACGATGGTATCCATCGGTTGTTCGACGAAATGACCATCGCGAAACAGTATGCATCACTGCCCGCCCTCCTTGAGGAGCCGGCGCTGAGTCGGCATTTCTCGTGGGTCGCTAAGCAAAAGGTCCAGCTGCGCGGGGCTTAATCAATGTGTTTAATTGAGCCAAGCGAGGCGCCGGTGAGTTCGACCAGAAGCGACGGCGCAACGCCGATTTCGAGTCCTCGTTGACCACCGCTCACATACACAGTCTCAAGCTCTGAGATGGTGTCATCGATGTAAAAGGGGAACTCACGTTTTTGCCCAAACGGGCTGATGCCGCCAATAAGATAGCCCGTGAGTGATTCTGCTTTTCTGGCATCAAGCATCTCAGCCCGCTTGGCGCCCGCGAGCTTTGCAAGGGCTTTGGCGCTGATGTGACTATCGGCAGCCACCATAGCAACCACGACGGCTTGCGTGTTTAACTGCCAGAGGAGCGTCTTGTAGATTTGCTGCGCTTGGATCCCCAGGGCCAGCGATGCGACCACCCCGTAATCCTTACTGTTTGAAGGGTGATCGTATTCGAGAAGCTCAAAGGGATGTCCTAAGCGATTCAGTAATTCGATGGCCGGCGTCATGATTCCTGTGGTGACAAGTTGTCGCAGGTGATTGGCACAAGGATACGCAAATTTTTCATGCAATACTTGGCGCAGCCTTGGCTTGCGGGGCGTTTTTTGGTCGACTCGCGAAGGGATGCGAGGCGTTATTCGTGATCAAATGCGTGAAAGAGTGACAGAAGAAGTGACAGAAGGAGTGAGAGATGAACGTTCCGCTTAGATTCAC
>CAYZUV010000093.1:0-2760 GCA_964481245.1 uncultured Pseudomonadales bacterium | reverse complement strand
AGTGACAGAAGAAGTGACAGAAGGAGTGAGAGATGAACGTTCCGCTTAGATTCACAATCTTAAAGTCTTCAGTGATCCGCTCGGGTCAAGCCGTTCGACGAGCAATGTGGGCACTTGTTTTCTTCGCGAGTGGGTTCTGTGTTTCGTTAGCCTTTGCACATGGCGGCGAGGCAGCGCCCTCAGCTCTGTTGCATACAAACCTGACCCCAGGGGCGGCCGAAGTTGAATCACAGGTCGAATCTGAATCCTCTCCTGAGGAGGACAGTTGGCAGGTCGAGCGTCCAGATTATTCGGTTGCGGCAGGGACAATCCCGATTGATGTGCGGACCGGTACCTGGATGAATCTCGATGTGTCTCCGGCTGGAGACCAAATCGTGTTCGATCTGCTGGGGGACCTCTATTTGTTGCCGATTGGGGGTGGGGAAGCGACGCGGATCACTCAGGGGCATGCTTGGGATATGCAGCCTAAATTCAGTCCAGAAGGCAATCGAGTCGCGTTCACGTCTGATCGAAGTGGTGGCGACAATATTTGGGTGCTGTCCTTAGGTCAGGAAGAACCCAGGCAGATTACCAAAGAGTCCTTTCGGCTCATGAATAATCCGGCGTGGCATCCAGACGGCCAACGACTGGTGGCTAAAAAGCACTTTACGACGTCTCGCTCGCTGGGCACGGGCGAGATCTGGATGTTCGATTTGGCAAGTGAGGTCGCGAGCCAAGGCGTGCAATTAGTCGAGCGACAGAGTCCGAACTATCAAAAAGAGTTAGGCGAACCCGCGTTCTCTCCCGATGGGGCTCAGCTCTACTATACGCACAACACGTCCCCTGGGGGTTCCTTCGTATACCACGAAGACAGTCATAACGAACTCTTTGAAATCCGCGCCCTCTCGTTAACCGATGGGGAGACGGAGTCCGTCGCGGGTGGCTATGGTGGCGCCGTGCGTGCATCACCCTCACCCAGTGGTGATTTTCTGGCTTATGTGAAGCGTGTTCGAGCGACATCGCGGCTTTTTGTGAAAAATTTAGCGACCGACGCAGACGTGATGTTGGTAGAAGACCTAGATCCAGATATGCAGGAAACCTGGGGTGTTTACGGTCTTTATCCCAATTTCGCGTGGTTGCCAAAAGATGCTGGGCTGGTCTACTGGGCAAAGGGTCGGTTGTGGCAAGTGGCTTTCCCGTCGGGGGATATCCAAGAGATACCTTTTCATATCAAAGATGAGCGTGTGATCTATTCAGCGCCTAGGCCTGCCGTGGCTGTGGGCGCTGACACGTTTGACACTGCCATGGTCCGGTTTGCGCAAACGTCACCCGACGGCGAACACGTCGTCTTTGAATCACTGGGAAAACTCTGGACCCAATCGAGCGGGGGTACCCCCAAACCACTCACGGATCATCAAAACGCTCGCCACGAGTATTCCCCGGTGTGGGCGCCAGATGGACGTGAACTCTACTTCTTCTCTTGGACGGATCTTGAAGGCACGCAGCTGCATCGGATTTCTCGTAAAGGTCGCGCCGAGAAGTCATTGCCGCTCCCCCAAGGTCACTATGTCAATCTTTCTGTGAGTCCGTCAGGTGAGGCACTCCTTTTCAGGAAGTTATCTGGCGACGATTTGACCCATCCCGATTGGGGTAAGTCCCCCGGTCTTTATCGGCTCGATCTTGCCGACTCAAAAGCCGTGCGTTTAGTAGATGAAGGCGCGGCGCCGAGTGAAGGTCTCGATGGCCGAGTGTATTACACGCATCGAAGCTGGGGCGAAAAGGGCGCAGCGGCAACGGTTCTTAAGTCGGTCAGTCTGACTGGTGACGATGAGCGCACTCACTCGAAAAGTGAACTTGCGCGAAGTATGCATCTTTCACCTGATGGTCGGTATCTCGCTTTCGTCGAAAACTATCAGCTCTACCTGACGCGAGTTCCCGCGCTCGGCGTTGCGTTCGACGTTGGACCCAAGATGCAGGCGCTCCCTGCAGTTCAATTGAGCGAGAACGGCGCAGACTATGTGAGCTTCTCATCAGACAGCCGCCGTATTCATTGGTCGATGGGTGCTGAACATTTCTCCTATGCACTCGCGCACTTTCCGGAGAAAACTGCAGTGTCCTCAGTCTTCCTCAGTCAGACGATGACCGCTGATAAGCCGGTCCAGCAGCTGGCGCTAGTCGGGGGCCGTGCGATAACTATGGATGCGGCGCGGCAAGTGATCGAAAACGCAGTGATTTTGGTCCGTGATAATCGAATTGAAGCCATCGGTTCGGCGGCGGAATTGACTGTTCCGGAAGGGGCCCTTGAAGTCGATCTCAATGGCATGACGGTCGTGCCAGGATTTATTGATGCGCATGCGCACGGGCCATATGGACGCGATGAAATTATTCCTCAATCCAATTGGTCGCTGCTGGCGCATCTGGCGCTCGGTGTCACCACCGTGCACAACCCGTCCAGCCGAGCCAACCAAGTCTTTGCCGCGGCAGAATACCAACGCGCCGGTCGGATTCTGGGGCCGAGGATCTACTCCACTGGAGAAGTGGTCTACGGCGCTAAGAGTGTCGGATTCGCGGACATTAACTCCCTCGACGATGCTTTAAGCCATATCCGCCGACTCAAGGCCCAAGGTGCGATCAGTGCTAAAAACTACAACCAGCCACGACGAGAGCAGCGCCAACAAGTCATTGAGGCAGCACGTCAGGAGAACCTTTTGGTGGTCGCGGAGGGTGGCTCGCTCTACCACATGGATATGAATTTGGTGGCCGACGGGTCAAGCGGTATCG
>CAYZUV010000092.1:0-8915 GCA_964481245.1 uncultured Pseudomonadales bacterium | reverse complement strand
CAGACACTCTCGCCTTTGAGTGACGCCACAACACGTAAAGTTGCTCTGGTAATTCGGGTGCTGCATCGAACAACAGGACCCGACCCTGGCGATTCACTACCGCAAGCGAGGTTGCCCCAGATTGAAGCTCGAGATCCTCCCAGAGGTCTAGGCACCGCGGCTCATAACAGTCGATTTGAGGGTAGCCCGCATCCTGAGCAACACCCAGCACGATCAACTGCGCCGAAGAGGCATTCACAGAGACCGTGAGTAAGCCCAACCAGATCCCGAGCTGGCAGCACCCTCGCAACCGCGCCAAGGCCCTCAACCACAACTCAACTCCACGGATCATCATCGTCACGCTCCTTTTTACTCAGGTTGGTCCTTCCATTTGATGCCAGGACAAAACGGACCGATCAAAATCCGTACTCCTACCAGCCTCACGCAACTGGCTTACTTCCATCCAGAAACCTAAAAAGCTGCTCGACCAGGGATACATCACAGAGGTCCAAATTCACATCCTATTGAGGACCTTCGGACGAAATGTTTTAACATCGCTACGTCACCCTTCTGAGACCACATCATGCCTAGACTTTTCAATTACGGCTCTTGTTGTATTGATCACGTTTACCAAGTGCCTCATTTCGTTGCACCCGGCGAAACACTCAGCGCTTTAAGTTATGAAATTTATCCAGGCGGCAAGGGCTTGAATCAATCCATCGCCGCAGCCAAGGCAGGGGCCCACGTCACCCATATTGGCGCTTTGGGAGAGGATGGCAAGCACCTTAAACAATTGCTCGACCGCCACGGCGTTGATACCGAGCACGTCAGCATTGCATCCTCTCCAAGCGGACATGCCATCATTCAAATCAATCCGGAGGGCGAAAACGCGATCTTCATCCACGGCGGCACCAACCTCGACGACCACATCTCGCTTC
This sequence comes from uncultured Pseudomonadales bacterium, assembly GCA_964481245.1. Taxonomy (GTDB): domain Bacteria; phylum Pseudomonadota; class Gammaproteobacteria; order Pseudomonadales; family Azotimanducaceae; genus UBA9926. Next base: position 7,998 of record CAYZUV010000092.1, on the reverse strand, counting down.
TTGAGGAGGGACTCGCAACCGCTGAGCCAGGGGACTGGCTACTCATTCAGAACGAGACCAGTGGCAATTTGAAAGCCATCGAGATCGCAAAACTTCGATCAATGCGGGTTGCCTTCAATATGGCCCCCATGAATCAACGCGCACTCGACCTCCCCCTGAAAGACATCGATCTCTTTATTGTGAACGAAACTGAGGGCGCTGCCCTAACGGGCGAGCAAACGCCCGAACGAATCCTGGATCAAGTTGCTAAAACCTTTCCTGACGCTCAAATTGTGCTCACCCTCGGAGAGCAAGGCGCCTGGTACCAGAATGCGAAGACACGACAACATGCGCCAGCTCGACAGGTCCAGGTTGTTGATACGACGGGTGCGGGTGACACTTTCACCGGCTTTTTTCTTGCCGGGCTCATAAACGGGCTCGAACCCCTGGCATCACTCCATCAGGGATGCGCTGCGGCTGGCATCAGTGTTGAACGTCCAGGTGCTGCAACCTCCATCCCATCGCTCGATGAGGTCAAAAGCCAATAGGACTCTGCTCGGTTGAGTCTTTGAACTATCACCTAACGTCGAGGTCTATCTAATACAACGTGAGTGTCTTGCATCCTGACCTTGGTCGCATTCTCTCTATGACATCGACCGCCGGCGACGCAGTTGAGCATGGGCCTTTTGCGATCCTGCCACTCAGTTGACCGTTTCGAAGCGATTTCGCGCTAACATAGCACTCTCACAGGTGAGAAACGTCTCATGGCCAAAAGCATAGTCATCGTTGAAGACGACGCAGATCAACGAACTAACTACATCGATGCCATTAGCAAGAAAGGGTATACGGTTCGAGGTTTCTCCAGCCGTCCGGATGCGCTGGCGGGATTCGATGAGGCGCTGCCCGATCTGGTGATCTTAGACATCATTCTCGGCGACGAGGTGGACGCAGGATTTGAATTGTGCAGAGACCTGCTCAGTAGGGCGCCCAATTTACCCGTGATCTTCCTCACTGAACGCATCACAGAAATCGACAAGATCAGTGGACTCCGGCTGGGTGCTTGGGACTATCTTCCGAAGCCCATCTCGCTGGATTATCTCTCGGAAAAGATCAGCTCGCTTTTACGCATCCAGGAGGCACGCGCAGGCCAGAGCGCAGGCGCCAGTGAAGCAAAGTTGGTCGGCGACATGTCGATCGATCAAGAAGCGCTTCTTGTTTCATGGAAGGGGCAAACCATCAATCTTTCTGGCACTGAATTCAGAATGCTCGCAAAACTGGTTCGCGTACCTGGTCACGCCGTTTCTTATGACACGCTCATGAATGCGACCATGCAATCGCTCGTCACTAACAACACGATCAACACGCATATGCGAAATATTCGCAAAAAGTTTGAGGCAGTGGATCCGGAGTTCAATTGCATCAAGAGCGAATATGGCTACGGATATCGCTGGTCCGTTCAATAACGAATGGCCGTCAAGCAAGGTCCACGCCTGGGCACTAAGCTATTTATTCTCACTAGCTTCATCCTGGTTATCATTCCCTGGTTCAGCTATCTCTACCTAGTCGAAATGGAGGGCGTCCTCCTTGAGAGCCAGCGAAACGCCCAACTGCTCACAGCACGAGGCGTTGCAACCTTGCTCAATGGTCGGTCAGACCTTTTTGACGAACTGCCTATCAACCCTGACGGGTATGAACAGCTTTACGCCTACCCCCTTGAGAAGCCCATTCGAATTGATGGTAATGATGCCGATTGGGAGGACATCCTCGATTACAACGTCGGCTTTGGTTCTTCATCTATTGCGCCTTCGCCCGATCGAGCACTCAATCAGTTCTACCTCGTGCTGGGCGAACATAACGGCCAAGTTTACGCGTTGGTCCAAGTAATCGACGATCGAATCGTTTTCCGAAACAAAAACATTCTACGCTTGGATCTCTCAGACCACATCCGCTTGACCTTTAAAGATGGGACTGGGCAGACCCACAAAGTGGTCATTACAGCGACCGAGCCAGGTGTCACCACCGCATATGAAGTCGATGATCGCTGGCGATACGACATAAACGGTGCCGCCGAGAATCGAATCCCTGGGGTACTTGTTACAACGGAAGCTGGATACGCGGTTGAGTTTAGAGTCCCTCTGGAGTTCCTAGGGGAGAATAGAAATTTCGGCCTCGCCGTGGTCGATGTGGACAACGAGGATAATCGAGCAATCGAATCAATCACCGGGACCCTTCCCTCTGGCGGCATCGAGGCCTTCGGACTGGTCCTGCTTAAGTCACCCGAAATACTCCGGATCATCGAAGGTCTTGGCTACTCTGGCGCGAACATTCAAGTCATTGACGTCAATGGCCGCATTCGAGCGGAAATTGGCAGTTACGAAGACATTGGGGAAACACCACTCACAGAAACCGGGACCTTAGGTCAAATTGCTCGCTGGCTTGAATTCGTCGTTAATCCCTTCTACCTATTACTGGAGTCATCGTTAAGTAACCCAAATTCGTCGCAAGAAGAGCAGGTCATCAAACAGGCGCTTGGCGGCGAACCCAAGGTGGACTACGTTCAATCCCCTACAGACGGTCCCGTCATCGTAGCCGCCCACCCGATTGTTGATCAGTCTTCGGTCATGGGTAGTGTGGTCCTCAAACAAACAACGGATCGCATTTCAGAGATCCGAAGAGAAGCGCTTCGAACCATCGTCAACTTCTCGCTGGCGTTCTTCCTCTTGTTTGCAGGCATTATTCTCACTTTCTCCGCTCGATTAACCCGGCGCATCAGAAAACTTGGAAACGAGACAGCGAATGTGCTGGATGCCAGAGGACGGCTCACATCCAGTCGCCTCAAAGCAGAGATAGAAGCGTCCGATGAAATTGGCGACCTGGCTCGAAGCATTTCAGGGATGCTCTCCCGTATGCATCAACATAATCAATTCTTGGAAAACATGCCGAGAACGCTTCGGCACGAAATCAACAATCCGTTGAATACCTTGTCGACCTCCTTGCACAATCTTGCAGACTCTGAGTCGGCAGAGATGAGAGTCCGCTATCTTGAGAGTGCGAAGCGAGGACTTAATCGCATCGGCCTGATCGTGCAAAACCTCGCCGATGCGGCCAATCTGGAGGACGCTCTCATTGGCGAGGATCTCGAGTTGATCGATCTCGCCGCCCTAGTCCAGAGCTACCTCAACAACTGTAAGGTAATCCACCCCAAGCGCAACTTCATCTACCAAGGTTCGTCCGTCGCTATCCCCGTGATGGTCAGTGATTTTAGAATTGAGCAACTTTTGGACAAGCTGATTGATAATGCGCTGGACTTTGCCGATGTCGATGCACCCATTGTTCTCTCGCTTTACCAAGAGGGCCGCGTGGCGGAGTTCTCTATCACCAATACCGGCCCTCAAATCCCGAGTGAGATGATAGATGCCGTCTTCGACTCAATGATTTCCATACGACCAGGCAATCCAGACAATCGCCTCCACTTTGGCATGGGCCTCCATGTTGTTAGAGTGATTTCAGAGCACCACGGAGGCAGCGTCAGTATTCAAAATGTGACGCAACCCGATGGGGTCAAAGTGACTGTTCGGCTCCCAATAGCAGATGAACCTCGCTCATCGGCTGAACCACCAGATCCCAACAGCTCGGAGCCTCCTCCCCCTCGAGAAATAATCAACTAGTCATCAATTGATCGTACGGACCGATCGGCCCTGACCTTCAACCAAAGCTGGACTCAGAAAGCCCTGAGGTAGCTGCCAGTCTCCAGCCATGGCGGCCTTACCTAGCATCGCGATGAGGCTAAACGTGAGGTCTCGATCAACCGTTAAATTCAAGGCTGGGTGAGCCTTCGACTTCAGGCTCAAAGTTAAACGCTCTTTGTTCATCTTGTAAGTCAATTCAAAGGCAAGCGGGGTATCTGCGGCGGCATCAATTTCAGCCTCTGCGTCGAATGGCTGACTAAAATCGGCCTTATCCAATGCTTTTTGGGCCTTCCAATCTCGAATTTCTGCTCGCTCTAGGTCGCCAGGCTGCGCGACGACATCAATGTCTCGATTGATGAATTCACCAAAAACTTTAAGCAAAAGCAGGGTATACCGCCGAGTCAGCCACACGGCGTGACGAAGTGCATCACCATTGCCAACCCGGAGCAATATCCGGTCTTGCTCTGGGTCGTATTTAGCTTGAATCTGATATTTCATCAATCATCCAACGGGTATCTAACGGGCTGCCACTAGAAGCGTCCTGCATCGATCTTGGGAGACGCCCGATCTATCAGCCGTAAAAGTCGATGCTCTTCGCCTCCGCATCACTCTCGCCCAACAATACAGCCAAGAGTGCGAAGTGCTGATGAGCACCGGAGAGTCCCTTCACACATTACCGTTAGTTTAGTGCCTTTTCGTCCCTTAGCGCCTCTCTCGCTTCAGTTAGGTCTGAATTTCCACCCTCAGCTCACAGCGTCCTCGCTTTCTCGGCCTCTGATCGACTCACACTCTTTGGGGCGCCAGTCAAAATCAGTGCCTAACTGCGTGGCAAGGCCGCGTCACACGCGGCTCAACCGACACGCAGAAGATCATCTCCCATAACTCATGGCGTTAAGCCTCCGCCGCTGCTAGGGCGCACCTCAAACACCTCCAGCATTGCTGCGCGTTGGCGCTACAGAGGGGGAATCGCCTTCAAGCAAGATTCGTTACCGAGAGGACCCATCAATCAGGGTCAAGGCTCGGACGCCGAAGAAAATGTTCGCGCCCATCGCGCACGAACGCCTTCTCAAACAACCGCACGGCACGGTTCATTGGCGGGACCGAGGCTCACGTCTTTCATACAGTCCTCTGACCTCTCAGTCGACCGCCTGCCTGTTAGACCGGTGCACCGTCACCAAATATCAATATTTTTTGATATATAGTTGAAACAACCCTCAGAATCCTTAAGATGAGCGCCTTTTACGCTCTGACCGAATCTTGAACGCGCCCTTTTTACATTCCGAACAGTTGGTTCAGCTCGCCAAAGCTTTGAGCGATCCCTTACGCGTCGAAGTTCTTCGACTATTGCGCCAAGATTCTTATGGTGTTCTTGAGCTCTGCAAGATTACCGACGCCGCGCAACCTGGCATGAGCCATCACCTTAGGATCCTAAGCCAAGCAGGTATTGTCGAGACTCGAAAAGAAGGCACATCGATCTTCTACCGTCGAACATCAACCGCACGCGCTGCAGAGTTTAGCGACCTAATTCAAGCAATGTTCAACGCCATTGATCGGGTCCCTTTATCGTCCGCAACCACGCAGCGCAAACTCGAAGTCCATGCAGACCGAAGTCAGCGTTCCGCTCAGTTTTTTGAGCGATGCCACGCTGAGCTACAAGACAATCAGGAGCTGATCACCGACTTCTCACACTATCAGGGCTGTGTTTCGGACCTTTTGAGTCATGAGAGCCTCGGTGAGCGGCGCTTAGCGCTGGAAATAGGATCTGGTGAAAGCCGGCTCATTGAGCAATTAAGCGAACGGTTTGACCACGTACTCAGCGTTGACAACTCCGAAGCGATGCTGAACGGCACTCGAGCCCTGTGTGAACGCCTGGGGCTTACCAACATTGCGTTCAAGCAGGCTGATTTTCTTTCCCTGCCTCCCGAGCACCCGGTCGATCTGCTTACGCTCAACATGGTCCTGCATCACGTCGCGTCTCCCGCAGCCTTTTTCGATTCGGCGCGACGCTGGTTGAGGAACGATGGACGACTGTTACTGATTGATCTTTGTCCCCACGATCAGGATTGGGCGAGAGACATCTGCGGTGATCAGTGGCTGGGCTTTGAGCCCGCTGACCTGACATCCTGGGCGAGCAATGCGGGATTGCAAACCAGCCAGACGGCTTACCTCGGTCTGAAGAACGGTTTTCAGATCCAAATCCACCTATTCCAACCTTTGAATATTGAATAAGGAACTCCTATGACAGATTACAAAGTTGCTGATATCGCGCTAGCTGACTTCGGCCGAGCAGAGATCCAACTCGCCGAGTGCGAAATGCCCGCTCTGATGCGTTTACGTGAAAAATATCGAGCAGAGCAGCCTCTTAAAGGCGCCAAGATTATGGGCTGCATTCATATGACTATCCAAACTGCCGTCCTGATCGAGACACTCACCGAGCTTGGCGCTGAAGTCCGTTGGTCTTCATGCAATATCTTCTCGACTCAAGATCATGCGGCAGCGGCCATCGCCGCCGCTGGCAACCCAGTCTTCGCCTGGAAAGGTCAAACAGAAGAAGAATTTTTCTGGTGTATCGAGCAAACCATTTTGAAAGATGGTCAACCTTGGGATGCCAACATGATCCTCGATGATGGCGGCGATCTGACCGAAATGGTACACAACCAATTCCCGGCCATGCTTGAAAAAATTCACGGTATCACCGAAGAGACCACCACAGGCGTGCATAGGCTGTACGACATGATGAAAAAGGGAGAACTCAAAGTCCCTGCAATCAACGTGAATGATTCAGTAACTAAATCAAAGAACGACAACAAGTACGGCTGTCGACACAGCTTGAACGACGCCATCAAACGCGCCACCGATATGCTGATGGCAGGCAAGCGCGCCTTGGTGATCGGGTATGGCGATGTAGGCAAGGGCTCCGCGCAAAGCTTGCGACAAGAAGGCATGATCGTACGTGTCACGGAAGTTGACCCGATTTGTGCCATGCAGGCCTGCATGGATGGCTATGAAGTGGTTTCCCCTTATATCGATGGCGTGAACGATGGCACATTGGAATCCATCGATACCCGACTCATGGCGAGTACCGACCTCATCGTGACTTGCACAGGTAACGTCAACGTGTGTGATGAGAATTTACTTCGGACTGTCGCCAAACACGCAATCGTTTGCAACATTGGTCATTTCGACACCGAAATCGACACGCAATTCATGCGGGAACACTGGCGCTGGGAAGAGGTCAAGCCGCAAGTCCACAAGATTTTCCGAAGTGATGACGCTGACGATTTTATTATCTTGCTCTCTGAAGGCCGCCTCGTGAATCTGGGTAACGCAACGGGACATCCTTCTCGTATCATGGATGGATCATTCGCCAACCAAGTACTGGCTCAGATGTATTTGTATGAACTGGCTTGGGCAGACCAGAGTCCATCACAGCGATCCCCGATCACGGTCGAAGTGTTGCCCAAGTCGCTTGATGAGGAAGTTGCGCGTTACATGGTTGAAGGCTTTGGTGGCACCATCACGCAACTCACGACCAAACAAGCGGATTACATTCAAGTCACGGTCGACGGTCCCTACAAGGGCGACGCCTACAAGTACTGATACAATCCTTCGAAACTGCCCTGGTTGGCTGATGTCGTCGCTTACCAGGGCATTCGTTTTTAAGGAACATGTATGCATCAAGCGCTCAGAGACCTTCTCAACCTTCTCGATCTAGAGCAGATCGACCGAGATCTCTTTCGAGGAAGGAGTCCAGATGAGGGTTGGCAAAGAGTGTACGGTGGGCAAGTCATTGGCCAAGCGCTCGTCGCCGCCTCCCGCACGGTTCCTGAACCAGAGCGCTTAGCGCACTCTCTTCATGGCTATTTTCTGCGTCCTGGCGACACGACGATTCCCATACTCTACGACGTCGACCGAATCCGAGATGGCAAAAGTTTCTCGACGCGCCGCGTCATTGCGATACAGCGGGGTCAGGCGATTTTTAGCATGGCGGCTTCCTTTCATGAGCCCGAACCTGGCCTGAGCCATCAGTTCTCTATGCCCCATGCACCGAGCCCTCAAAACTGTATCAGTGAGCAAGCCCTACTCGAGGAATACATCGAACACTACCCCGATGCAGCCGAGCACTTCGGTAAGAGAGCGAGGCCTATCGAAATGCGTTATGTCGACCCGGTGAGAGACCACGCGCCGGTGCCAATGCCGCCCCACCAACGGGTCTGGATTAAAACCGTCGATACCATGCCCGACGATCAGCGATTGAATCAATGTTTGCTCGCCTACGCGTCGGACATGACACTCATCGACACCAGTTATCGACCCCACGCGGTAAATT
>CAYZUV010000091.1:4903-8996 GCA_964481245.1 uncultured Pseudomonadales bacterium | reverse complement strand
ACACGCCAAGCCTGGCAGCCCGCGAGTGAATTTAAGCTCGGCGCACATCCTTTAAAACCTTTGCGAGGCGGTGAGTGGATTCACTGGCAGGTCTCGGCAGGCAGCCAGGCATGAGTGACGAGAAAGCCCCCATCGCGCATCGCTTCAGAGGTTTTTTACCGGTGGTCGTGGATTTAGAAACCGGTGGGTTTAATGCAAGAACCGATGCCATTCTTGAGATCAGTGCGGTGCTCATGGCGATGGATGAAAAGGGCAAAATGCGCCTGGGCGAGCAGCTGTTTCATAACGTTGAGCCCTTTCCAGGCGCCAATATTGAGGCCTCGGCATTGGAATTCACTGGGATCAAAATTGATCATCCGCTTCGAGCCGCGGTCAGCGAGGGCGACGCCTTGCGAGACATCTTTGGTGCAGTTCGCCGGGAATTGAAACGCACGGGTTGCCATCGCGCGGTCCTGGTCGGCCACAACGCATCGTTCGATCTTGGCTTTGTTAACGCCGCAGTCGAGCGCAACAATATCAAGCGCAATCCCTTTCACCCTTTTTCTAGTTTCGACACCGCAACGCTGGGCGGGGTTGCCTTTGGGCAGACCGTTCTTGCTCGAGCCTGCGATGCCGCTGGCATTGGGTTCAACGCGTCAGAGGCACACTCAGCACTGTATGACTGCGAGAAAACCGCGCATCTTTTTTGCGAAGTGGTCAACCGATGGCCGTACACCGAGGCGGTCCGACGGAATGCTCAGGATGAACCTCTGTTGGATGAAGAAAACGGCTAAGACATTCCTGCCATTAACACGGAACCCCGATGTGATTTAACTGCCGCGCCCGCGCAAGCGGCGCGACTCTGACGGGTAGATGCAGGTCTATCTCTCTTGATTCGTCATTTATTTGGATTTCGCCTGACTCATCCGCAGGCATCGCGCTCAGATTGTTCCTTAACGCGCTGCCCAAGCTCGCACGCTCGACCACTCCCGCCTTGGAGAAACCAAAGTGGAAAGATTATTCCGGCAGAGGCACCTCATTTAAGAGCGTTTGCAATTCGCCGGTTTGATACATCTCGGTGATGATGTCGCAGCCACCGACCAATTCACCTTGAACAAAAAGCTGCGGAAAAGTCGGCCACTCAGAGTATTGTGGTAGCTCAGCGCGGATATCGGGGTTCGACAGAATGTCAATGTAGGCGAAGGGTTTTCCACAGGCCATTAGCGCCTGGGACGCTTGCGCTGAAAACCCACACCGAGGTTGGTCGGGAGAGCCTTTCATGTAGATCAGAATGGGATGCTCGGCGATTTGCTGGGCAATTTGTTCTTGAATGTCTGTCACTGGGGTGTCTCCCATGGTTTGCTAACCGAACTGGCCGCTGAGTTTATCTTGTTTCCTGCTTTACGTCAGTGACTAGATCATGGATTGTCTCTCCCCAACCACCCCCACCGGGTGTTTCCAGCTCTAGCACTTGGCCTTTTCTAGCCCGGAACGCAATCTTTCCCTCAATATCGAGTCCATCCAGACGATTTCGCCCAGGTTGTCCGTCCTGCCCGCCTGATAGCCCCCAAGGCCGGGAAGTTCGTCGCTCCGACAACAGCGTGACTTCTGTATCCTGCAAGAATTGATAAGCCCGAATCAGACCATCTCCGCCATCGTGCACCCCTGCCCCGCCCGAACCTCGTCGCCGCTGATATCGCTCAATCAGAAGCGGATAACGCATTTCAAGGATTTCAATCGGGGTGTTCAATGTATTGGTCATGTGCACTTGAATCGCACTTGCGCCCGGGGCTAGCGCACTGGCGCCCGCGCCCCCCCCTAAAGTTTCGTAATAATCCCAGGCGCCCTGGCCTCGACAGCCCATTGCGACATTATTCATGGTTCCTTGGCTGGCTGCGGGTATCCGATCGGGTAGTGCCAAGGCTAACGCACCAAAAACTACATCAACGATGCGCATGGACGTTTCTACATTGCCTGCGGCGGTTGCGCTGGGGCGTTCTGCGTTCACAAGACAGCCTTTGGGCGCTCTGATCGAAATGGCCTCGAAAACGCCCGCGCAGGCGGGCGTGTCATCACTCAAAAGACAGCGAAACGCATAGAAAACCGCGGCAGCCGTCACAGATAACGGACAATTGATATTGCCCTTCACGGCCGGGCTGGTCCCTTCAAAGTCAACGTCCAGACCCGAAGGACTCACAGTGATGGCGCAATGAATCAAGACCGCATCGTTACCGAAGCCATCCCCGTCCATGGTGTCGGAGAAAGCGTAGCGACCCTCGGGGAGAGAGGCTAAACCGGATCTGGCCATGGCAGCACCATAGGCATTAAGTTCTGTAAGAATCGACGCGATTGGCTGATCCTGAAGCAAGGACTCGATGCGTCGCACGCCGGCCAAGTTGGCGCTGCGCTGAGCCGCGAGATCCGCCGCGGTGTTCGAGCCCACGGCATCACAGAGCTCTGCGTAAAACGTCTCGTCTAGCACGCCTTCTTGATAAAGCGCGCGAGGGGCGATCAAAAACCCCTCCTCATCAATATGCGAAGCGAGCGGCATAGAGCCTGGGATGTCGGTGCCAATTTGAGCGTGATGGGCACGGTTGGCGACGAATCCCATGTGCTCGCCATTGATGAAAAAGGGTTGCACCAAGGTCACGTCTGGAAGGTGCGTGCCACCCAAGAAGGGGTCATTGAAAATCACCTGGTCGTTTGGCTTCCAGGGGAAGGCTGTGACGATATCCCGCATGGCGAAAGCCATGCTGCCTAAATGCACGGGCACATGGGCCGCTTGCGCAAAGAGCGCACCTTGTCGATCAAAGAGTGCGCACGAGAAATCCAAACGGTCTTTGATATTGGGGGAGCACGCGGTGGCGCTCAGCACCGTCGCCATTTCATCACAAATGGCACTGAATCGAGCAACCATCAAACTGAGCGTCACAGGCGATAGGCGCGATGGCGGCGTCGATTCTTTCGACGGAGTCTCGTTCTGGTTTATCATCGCCTCCTTCGCCTGCAGACGCTGTGGGTAGAATCGAATGAACTCTCAGCAGGAAACCGCTATGACCACCCCAGCACTGATGCCCACTTATGGCCGATTAGACGTTGAGTTTATCAAAGGCGAGGGCTGCTGGTTAATCGACCGCGATGGCCGAAGGTACCTTGATGCCCTCTCTGGATTGGGTGTCGTTGCCCTGGGGCACGCGCATGACGAGGTTCGCGCCGCCATCACCGCACAAAGTGAAGCACTCCTGCACACGTCCAACCTGTACCGCATCCCTAATCAAGAGCGTCTCGCGGAACGATTGGCCACTCTTTCAGGCATGGAGAACATGTTTTTCGGAAATACAGGCGCCGAAGCCTGCGAATGCGCTATCAAAATCGCTCGTCTCTACGGACACCAGCGCGGCGTTCAAGAGCCCGCCATCATCGTCGCAGAGAATGCATTTCACGGCCGCACTATGGCCACGCTGACGGCAACAGGCAATCGAAAAGTTCAGGCTGGCTTTGAACCTCTGGTGAGCGGCTTTGTTCGCGTCCCGTTTAATGACATCGAGTCGATTAAGCAGGTCGCAGCTCATAATCAAAATATTGTCGCGATCTTCATCGAACCCATCCAAGGTGAAGGGGGTATTCAAATCGCCGATCAAGAATACCTCAAAGGGCTTCGAGCCCTCTGCGACGACAATGAGTGGTTGCTGATGATCGACGAGGTCCAATCGGGTAATGGTCGGACGGGTCGCTTTTTCTGTTATCAGCATGCGAGCATTCTCCCGGATGTGGTAACTACCGCTAAGGGTCTAGCCAATGGCGTACCCATTGGCGTCTGCTTGGCTGCGGGTCGCGCCTCAAAGGTTCTTGGACCTGGCAATCATGGTTCGACCTTTGGCGGCAACCCGCTGTCTTGTGCAGCCGCGCACGCGGTACTGGATGTCTTTGAGGCGAAGCGTGTCCCAGAACACGCCGAGGCCATGGGTCACTATCTTCGAAACGCACTCAACGAAGCGCTCCAAGGCATCAATCTGGTAAAGGAAATTCGCGGCCAAGGATTGATGATCGGCATTGAGCTGAAGGCAGACTGTGGCGAGCTGGTCGGTCAAGCGCTTGCCGAGGGTCTTTTAAT
>CAYZUV010000091.1:1846-4803 GCA_964481245.1 uncultured Pseudomonadales bacterium | reverse complement strand
TGAAGGCAGACTGTGGCGAGCTGGTCGGTCAAGCGCTTGCCGAGGGTCTTTTAATCAATGTGACGGCAGGTTCGGTGATTCGCCTGTTGCCGCCTCTCATCCTGACCGAATCAGAAGCGGATCAGATCGTCGCTATCTTAAAGAAGCTCATTTCCGCACTGGCTTAACCTGAAAAATGACGCACGGCTTGAACAGCTCTGCTCCAGCTGTCGTAGCGTTGATCGATCCGGGCCTGGTCCCACTTGGCTTCAAATCGCCGATCGAGCTGCCAGAGAGCAGCCAAATCCTCGAGGCTCTCATAGAGTCCTGCTTGCAGACCAGCCAAGTACGCCGCACCAAGAACCGTGGTCTCGACGTTGGCCGGGCGGTCAACCGGCACAGCGAGGACATCAGCCAACCGTTGAGCAAACCAATTATTGTTGACCATTCCACCATCGACTCGAACAAGATTCGGCGCCAATCCATCTGAACGCATGGCGAGCAGCAGATCGCGCGTCTGGTAGGCAACCGCCGTTAGAGTGGCCGTCACAATCGCATCATCCCCGGTATCTCGGGTGAGCCCCAAAATCGCACCCCGAGCCTCTGGATCCCAATAGGGCGCCCCAAGCCCTGTAAACGCCGGTACCACAATGAGACCCTCTGGCTCCTCGGTCGACGCCGCGATCGCCTCGGTATCACCGGCGTGGTCGATAATCTTCAGCTTGTCACGGAGCCACTGAACCGCGGCGCCGGCCACAAAGATCGAACCCTCTAGCGCATAGGTGACCTGGCCCTTGAGCCGATAGGCGATCGTGGTGAGCAAGGCATGATCGGAACTGAGCGGCTGGGACCCCGTATTCAAAATCATAAAGCAGCCCGTTCCGTAGGTGCTCTTCATCATCCCGGCCTCAAAACACCCCTGCCCGATCAGCGCAGCCTGCTGATCACCTGCGACCCCGCCGATGAGGATTTCTTCTCCCAGAATGGACGCGTCGATGCAGCCGAAATCTGCACTCGAATCCATCACCTCAGGTAACAGGCTCTCCGGAATCTGCAGCGCTTCAAGAATCTCCTGATCCCAGCATTGCTGATGGATGTTAAATAGACCCGTCCGCGCAGCGTTGGTGGCATCCGTACGATGGACTCGACCCCGGGTCAGGCGCCAAATCAGGAAAGAATCAATGGTCCCGAACGCGAGGCGACCGTTGTCCGCAGCCTCTTTAGCACCATCAATATGCTGGAGCATCCAACGGACTTTCGTCGCCGAAAAATAGGGATCGAGCAGAAGCCCCGTCTTCGCGCGGAACATCACCTCGAGCCCTTCATCTTTAAGCCGCTGGCAATCCGCAGCGGTTCGTCGATCTTGCCAAACAATAGCTCGGCCGATGGGCTCTCCGGTTTGCCGATCCCAGATCACAGTGGTCTCACGCTGATTGGTGATGCCCGCCACACACAGGTCCGACGCGCTCACGCCGGCTTGAGCCACCGCGGCATTGATGACATTTAACACAGACACCCAGATCTCTTCCGGGTCGTGTTCAACCCAACCATCATTCGGAAAATACTGTGGGAACTCCTCCTGTGCGATGCCTTTGGCCTGGCCAGACTCATCAAAAATGATCGCGCGCGAACTGGTGGTCCCTTGATCTATCGCGAGAATATATTTACCCATCTCTGCATCCGTGTCTTTTTGTTTAAGAATAGAGTACAACCAAACCTCATCCTACCGACCGTCGATCAAGACATGAAGCTCTTTCCTCCGCCGAAGCGAATCATCACAAAGCCTGGGCAATTAGACCTTCGGGCAACCCTACCTATGATCCTAAAGCGAACATTTTCAGACAGGTTCAGGCAAAGCTGTCAGCGTTTTGCCATGGCGCACGAAAACTTCAGGATCACGGCACGAGACGATCTGAGCCCAGCCCTCAGAGTTCACCTCGGCGGCGGCACCCAATCGATTGATGCCTACGCCATTTCCATCAGTTCGAAGGGCATCGATATCCGAGCAGGTCACGAGACAGGCGCCTTCCGAGGGCTCACGACGCTCAGCCAACTGCTCAGGCAATCGAGAGGCAAGCTCAACCACTGCCAGATCACCGATGAGCCTGACTTCGCCCATCGAGGCGTCATGATCGACATCAGTCGCTGCAAGGTACCCACATTGGCCACTTTCAAACAATTGATCGATCAGTTCGCGGATCTCAAATACAACCAGCTGCAACTTTACACTGAGCACACGTTTGCCTTTGTTTCCCATGAATCGGTGTGGCGTGATGCGTCACCGCTCACAGCCTCTGATCTTCTTGAGATTCAACACTATTGCGCGAATCGGTATATTGAACTGGTTCCTAATTTCAATTCCTTTGGTCACTTCGAACGATGGCTGCGGCACGAACCCTACAAGGGTTTGGCGGAATGCCCAGATGGCTTTGTTCACCCAATCTCTGGTCAGCGCATAAGGTTCGGAAGCACCTTGAAGCCTACAAAGAAAAGCTTGGATTTCGTCGCCGCGCTGTACCGTGAATACTTACCGCTTTTCGATAGCCATCAAGTCAACATCGGCGGCGATGAGCCATGGGAGCTTGGTATGGGATTTAGCCGGCGCCGTTGCGAGCGAGAAGGCAAGACTGCCGTTTACCTCGATTTTCTGGGCAAGCTCCAGGGACTGGTCACGGGTGATGGACGAAAGCCTCTGTTTTGGGGCGATATCGTCCTGGAGGACCCGGCATGTCTCGCCCAACTTTCGAATACTGCAACTGCGTTGATCTGGGGCTATGAGGCCAATCATCCGTTTGGCACCCAGTGCCGGCAAATGAAGTCGGCAGGCATCCCGTTTTATGTCTGTCCCGGAACATCGAGCTGGAATTCGTTAACCGGTCGCTTGACTAACGCAGTTGGCAATCTCGCGCAGGCAGGGCGGAATGGCAAGCGCCATGGTGCTGAGGGCTACCTCGTCACAGACTGGGGGGATCATGGGC
>CAYZUV010000091.1:0-1746 GCA_964481245.1 uncultured Pseudomonadales bacterium | reverse complement strand
CGCCATGGTGCTGAGGGCTACCTCGTCACAGACTGGGGGGATCATGGGCACCATCAGACGTTGCCCATCAGCTACCCTGGCTTCGTGCTAGGCGCTTCAGCCAGCTGGCATACGAAAGCGAATATCGAGAAAGATCTCGCCTTTGCGATCAATCTTGTCTTCTTCAAGCTCGGCTCGCTCGAGCTTGCGAAACGCCTTCTGGCCTTGGGCAAAACCCCGGATGGCTTGGCTGCTCAACCACCCAATGCCACCTTGTTCAACCGCTTATTGTTCTGGTCCATGCGCGAAGAACCACGTTTGGCAGAGCGGGTCACCAGCAGAGATATAGATCGCAGCTTGAACGAGCTGAGCACCGTTGAATTAGAGACCTTACCCAACCTCAGCAGTGATCTCTCGTTGGTCCAATCCGAGCTCAGTCTCGGTGCAGCCATGGCGCGACAGGGGCTCGAACACCTCACCCTGTTTCGGCGCCAACAAGACGGTTTGAAGAGACTAACCCGAGAGCGCCAGCGATTGGGGCGCCAGCTCAAGTCCATTCGCGAGCAGCACCGTGCCTGTTGGCTCGCGCGCAATCGACCCGGAGGCTTAGAAGAAAGCCTTAGCCACCTCGCCCAGGGCAACCGCTACTGAAGACACTTATTGTCAGGCTAAGCGCTAATTGACTTATTAATGAATATCATTAATTATTGAGTCAAGCCACAGGAAAGCAAATCCCTCGGACGCTTCTCTGTCTCCGTCTTCGCAAGACTGAGTTGTGACCACGCTTTGGCGCCCAAGGCTTGGGCTGTCATTCAATTTCATTTGCGTGCACAATGCCCCTTCGCTCACAAACACCTATTCGGGAGATCGATTCATGCGCGACGTCGTAATCGTAGACAGCGTTAGGACCGGCTTAGCCAAGTCCTTCCGCGGGACTTTTAACCTCACCCGTCCAGATGACATGGTGGCACATTGTATTGACGCCCTCCTGGACCGAAACCCACAAATTGATCCAGCAGAAGTTGAGGACGTGATCGTCGGCGCTGCAAGCCAGACGGGAGAGCAAGGTGGCAACATCGCGCGCCTGGCCGTGATTCTCTCGCGCTTGCCCGTCACCACCGCAGGCAGCACGATTTCTCGTGCTTGCTCCTCTGGCCTCAACTCTATTGCGTTCGCGGCCAACCAAATCGCGAGCGGCTGCTCTGAAATCATGATTGCTGGCGGTGTTGAATCCATTTCCGCAGGCACGCGGCAGACGCCTGGAAAGTCTCAGCAACACCCCACGATCCTTGAGAAGTCACCCGACATCTTCATGGCCATGGGAAACACCGCAGAAGTGGTTGCACGTCGATACAATGTGACACGTGAGTACCAAGACGAGTTCTCCCTCGAAAGCCAAAAGCGGACCGCAGCCGCTCAGCAAGCGGGCCTCTTCTCTGACGAAATTGTTCCCATGCAAGTCAAGTGGCAAAAGATCATCAACAAAGAGACCAAGGAAACGGAAGTCGTCGATGGTGTGTGTGATTCCGACGAATGCAACCGCCCTGATACCACGTTAGAGGGCTTGGCAAAACTGCCGCCGGCGTTTGAAGAAAATGGCACGGTGACTGCGGGCAATGCGTCCCAGCTCTCTGATGGCGCATCGATGACTCTGGTCATGAGCGCTGAGCGAGCAGCACAACTCGGTCTGGAACCGAAAGCTTACTTCCGCGGTTGGACAGTGGCAGGGTGCGAGCCCGATGAAATGGGCATTGGTCCGGTCTTCGC
>CAYZUV010000090.1:0-9006 GCA_964481245.1 uncultured Pseudomonadales bacterium | reverse complement strand
AGCGATTCGGCGTTACGAGCAATACGTTAGCGATCATCTTCAAGATATGGAGGCCTTGGTTGAGTCTGCGCTCGACCGAAGACCGATGGCCCAGTTGCTGGAACAAGAGCACCCTCAACTTGTCCTCGTGTGTTTTGACCTGGCAATTCAAGGGGAGGTGGTGGCTGAGCTCTTTCGGGCGCAAGGGATGGTGGTAACGCAAGCCATCTCTAAAGAGGCAGCAACACAAATACTTCGAGAACAAGGGAGTGCGTTTGATCTATTGGTCATCGATGGCTGGTTTGACGCCGCCGGACACTGGCTCGATGCTTCAGACGATCGCCGAATGATTTTGTGCAACAGCCAAGCCTTTGATCATCCCCGTGCAAGACTGCTCGCTGCACCTGCGCTCGACATGAATCATTTGCTCAGGGCCGCCATTGAGCTGAGTGAGCTCGAGGTTGGGTAACCACGAGGCTCAATTCCCAGCGCTTCATGCTAGGCTGACCGCAATCAGAAAAGAGCGTGAGTAAGTCGTGGCAACCGATACCAATATGATGGGGCAAACAGGGCTGTTGGCCGCGATTGAGCGGGCGGGCAATCGGTTACCAGACCCCGTGTTCTTATTCGTTTACTTGATCCTTGGGCTGATCGTGATCTCGGTTTTGTGCGCTTGGTTGGGCGTAAATGCAGCCCATCCAGTCCTTCAAGATGCTGAAGGCGCGGCCGTGATGGTGCAGGCAACCAGCCTTTTGTCAGCGGAGAATGTGGCTAGGTTCTGGGTCGAAATGCCCAAAACGTTCACCCATTTTCATCCCTTGGGCTATGTTTTGGTGGTCATGCTAGGTGCGGGAGTGGCCGAGAGAAGCGGCTTTTTTGGTGCCAGCATTCGCGCAGCGGTGAGGCATGCACCCTCGGCGCTGCTCACGCCAGTGGTGGCTGCTGTGGCCATGCTGTCAAACCACGCGGCAGACGCGGGTTATGTGATTTTGATACCAGTTGCAGCAATCGTTTACGTTTCTGCAGGTCGTCACCCTCTTGCAGGGGTCGCTTGCGCATTTGCAGGGGTCTCTGGAGGGTTTTCAGCAAATATCACGCCTGGTGCACTTGACGCCCTGCTTTTCGGGATCACCGAGGCGGCGGTCGATGGCTCAGGTCTGGCGGCCGGTTGGACCGTAAACATAGCGGGGAACTGGTGGTTTATCGTTGCGCTGATGGCGCTTTACTTGCCCATCGTCTGGTGGGTCACCGATCGAATCATTGAGCCTAGGCTGGGTGTATGGGCGCCTGATGTGGTCGAAGACCTCCAAGCCGAGGTGAGCGGTGGCGTGGATCAAGCGCTGCAGACGCGTGGTCTCAAGCGGGCGGGTTGGGCTGCTTTAGCCGTCATCGCGCTTTGGCTGTGGATGGTGTTTGGTCCGGGGACACCGCTCTTAGATGATGATCAAGCCGCAGAGGGTCTCGCTTGGTACCAGAAAGCAGCGCCGCTTTTTGGATCGCTAGTGGCTGGTTTCATGGTGCTGTTTTTAGCGACGGGGTGGGCTTATGGCAGTGTGGCGGGCACGATCCGATCGTCTCAAGACCTGATTGATATGTTGACCGAGTCCATGAAAGATATGGGCTATTACCTGGTTTTGGCATTCGCTGCAGCCCATTTCGTCGCGATGTTTAACTGGTCTAATTTGGGATTGATCATGGCGGTTCATGGTGCCAATGCCATTGAGAGCAGCGGCCTACCGCTCGCCGTCCTGTTGGGATTAATCGTTCTGTTTTCAGGGCTTTTGAATCTGTTTGTTGGATCTGCCAGTGCCAAGTGGGCGCTGCTCGCACCGGTGTTGGTCCCCATGCTTATGCTGCTTGGGATTAGTCCAGAGGGCGCCACCGCTGCTTATCGGGTAGGCGATAGCGCCACGAACATGATCACGCCGCTGATGGTTTATTTCCCGCTTGTGCTGATTTTTGCACGCCGCTGGCAGCGAGATTTTGGTCTCGGCAGTTTGACGGCCATGATGTTGCCGTATGCGGTATGGATGCTAATCAGTGGCATCGCCCTGGTGGTGCTCTGGATGGGGCTCGGCTGGGATTTCGGTCCGGGTGCAGCCATGTCATTTGAGCTCCAGTCCTAACCGACGACTTAGCCTCTTCAGCGACGACTGAAATGCTGCCTTGAGGGTGGCGTCGGGCCGATTGGGAAGCCATTCGCCCGTTCAAGGAGCGCCCCGGCATTTTTCTGGTTCCCCAAACCGTTTGGCCGGTAGGAAGCAAGGGCTTAACGATTCAAAACCGTCTCTGAGAGAGGTTAGTGATGAATCAAAACTAGTATTGGCTCTAACGATTAAGACCAGCAGCTCTTGAGAGAACCTCGCCAATACCCTCTTGAATCACCAAGTCAGCAACCGGATCAAGGTCCGTGTCTTGGTGATTGATGATGACGAGTTTGGCGCCATTTTTCTTCGCCAGTACAGGGAAGCCTGCTGCCGGATACACGGTAAGCGATGAGCCAATCGCGAGGAACAAGTCGCAATCCAGGCTAGCGGCATGTGCTCGGGCCATCTCAGTCTCGGGCATGGATTGACCAAATGAAATCGTGGCTGTTTTGACGATGCCGCCACAGTGATCACAAAATGGGATGACATCCTGCTCAAGAAACGCTTGTTTCAACGGGGCAAGCTCGAATCTTTTTCGGCAAGCAAGACACTTTGCGTACTGCGCGTTACCGTGAAGTTCGATCACCTGGCCATCGGGTACGCCTGACGCTTGGTGTAGACCGTCAACATTCTGTGTGATGACTTGAGCCATTTTGCCCTCACTGACCCAGCGCTCCAGAGCGTAGTGGCCCGCATTGGGCGTTGCTCTGGCCATGAGGTCATCACCGCCGAACTTTCGCTGCCAGGCTTTTCGGCGCCAAGTCTCGCTTGAAACAAAGTCACTGAAGTCGATCGGCGTTTGGGTCTTCCAAATGCCTTGGGGACCACGAAAGTCTGGAATGCCCGATTCGGTTGAAATGCCAGCGCCTGTGAAGGCGACCATGGTCTTTGATTCCTGGACCAGCGCAATCAGTTCGTCGATCAGTTCCTCTTTTGTCATGAGGCGCCTAAAAACGTATTTAAATCATGATGCTACGGAAGAACGCTCACACGCAAGTAAATATTGTGGCGATCGCCGAGTTCGGTCTTTCGAACGCCAGTTACCAGTTCACGCGGAGGAGGTTGGCATGGCCTGTCGTTCTTAACAAGATCTGAGATCACTTGTTCCGATGATCAAAGTCGTCGATTATCAATCGGGCTCGTCGTGTAATTGGGTGGCTCTTGAAGGAGAGAAGATGATTAAACGCTGGTATGAATCCAAGGTGCTGCCTGGCATGTTGAACGCGCTCATGAAGTCACCTGAAATGACAAAGATTAGAGCGCGGTGGGTGCCTCAAGCGACAGGCAATGTCATCGAAATAGGGGTTGGGTCTGGGCTCAATCTGCCATTCTATAGCGAGGATGCTCGGGTCTTTGCTGTGGACCCCTCAGAAGCCTTGCAGGTTTATGCTCGCGAGGTGGCTGAGCGGCACGGTACTTACGTCGATTTTTGCGCGCAATCAGGCGAGTCCATCCCTGCAGATAATCATCAGTTCGATTCAGCAGTCATCACGTGGACAATGTGCAGCATCCCAGACCCCCTTGCGGCGCTTAGAGAGGTCAGGCGTGTATTGAAGCCAGGTGGGAAGCTTTTTTTTGCGGAGCACGGCTTATCCCCTGAAGCGCATGTGGCCAAGTGGCAGAACCGGATTAATCGGGTGTGGAAGCCGCTTGCTGGGGGGTGCAATTTGAATCGGCGGCCCGATCAATTGTTGAAAGAAGCCGGTCTTGAACTCAGCGAACTCGAGACCGGTTATATTCAAGGGCCAAAAATCGCCACTTATACCTATGAGGGCGTTGCGATCGCGTAGTTGGGCCCCTGGTCGGTCGATGCAAACGCGTAGTCCAAGGAGGTCGTTGCGCACACCGACGTTTCGCTGTTGCGTGCCAGCTTATTTTTAAGCCTTGGTGCGTCGCAGCGTATTAAACGCGGTCCCTGGACCCTCGCTCATTCTGCTCATGACGCGATTAGCGCATGCCTGGGGCTCGTCAGTGCCTGTATTAACCTCGACGTCATAGAGACCATGCGCATGACAGATATCGGCGTGACCGAATGCGGTGCCCGGGAAACGACCTGGTCTTGCTTGCTCGCGCGCATCGATCATCCCCAGGTCGCATCGGACGCCGACGAACCAAACGTCGCATCCTTCAAAAACACTGAGGTAGTCGGTCAAAAACAAAGGTTCAAGAATGATGTCGTCGATGATGATGTTCACGCCTTCATCGACCAGAGCCCGCATGGCGCGACGCATACCGCGCAACATGACCTGACCGGCATCGCCAAAGTGAATTCTTGTATAGCCTTTGCCGTCCTTAACGTCTGGAATTACGTTGAGCCCTCTAGCACCCGAGGTATCCTTCGGTGCATTCAATCCCCTGAATTTATCTGGGAGACCATCGCGAAATTGGTCTAAAGCGACATGCTGCCAGCAGTCTGGCAGAGCCTCCTGAAGCGCTTTGGCGAGTGTGGTTTTGCCTGCACTTGATGTGCCATTCAAAAAAAGGATCTTGCCGCTCACACTGGTCCCGCATGTTTAAAAGAGGCGAATGCTGGCATAGTTTGCCAAACATGCAACCCCTTGTGCGATCGGGCGAAGAGAATGCGACGAGACTTGAGACCTTATTTGCTTCACCGCTTCCAGACTCGGTGGCAGGCTTGGTGGGTGAACCACTATTTACGGCCTCAGTTAGATGCGTGTGGTGTGGGTCTTCAGGTGATCGGGCCGCGTCATTTTCAAATTTCGGGCCCACAGGTTCGGTTAGGCAACCACGTGCACATCATGACCTTGCCGGAGGCCCCAGTCCGGCTGTCTGTTTTTGAGGGGATGGGGTCGATCAGTGTCGGTGATTTCTCCCTAATCAATCCTGGCGTGCGGGTGACCAGCGCGGAGGGCATTACCATTGGTCGAAGTTGCATGCTGGCTATGCACTGCTCGGTGAGTGATGCCGATTGGCATGATACAAAGCACCGAATTTTTGCGCCTGGTAATACTGCAAAGGTAATCCTTGAGGATAATGTTTGGTTGGGCGAAGGCGTCCGTGTCCTGAAGGGTGTGACGATTGGTGAAAATACGGTGGTGGGGACGGGTAGCGTCGTGACGCGCTCGCTACCCGCCAATGTGATCGCAGCGGGCAACCCTGCAAGGGAGATCAAACCTCTTGAGTCGGCAGAACGAACGACACGAGAAGCTCTTTTCACCATGGATCAGACCTATGATCAGTTCGCCGATGTATGGATGCGAGACAGGCTTAAGGCGAATACTTGGCTCGGTTGGCTCAGAAGCTTCTTATTCCCTGGAAAGTCCGATTGATTATGATCAGTTTGCCGATGAATGGATGCGAGAGCGGCTTAAGGGGAACAGGTTGCTCCGCTGGCTCAGAAACTTCTCATTCTTTGGAAAGTCCGATTAATAGGGGCTTGCTCAGTACACTGAAGGTGAGGGGATTCTGTGACCGTGAGCCTCGCTGGTGGAAGTGTTAGAGCGCCGAAGCTTTAGTTCGTGGGATTAACCGTCGCTAGCAATTCATTAGCAGAAATGATCCATCCCTGCGGGTCGATGTGTTCGACTGACCTTGCGGCAACCTCAGTGCCCACCTGGGCAGCTTGGATCAGATCCAGGCCATGGTAGAGGCCAAACAAAAACCCTGCCCGAAGCGCGTCACCCGATCCGGTCGTGTCCGCGATGGTCTTGGCTGGTCGAGCGTCGATGAATTGATACGCGCCCTCAACGTACAGATCAAGGCCTCTCGAGCCTTGTGTCCTCACCACGACGGGCGATCGCTCGGCCAAGGCTGCAATGTCAGTTTCGAGAAGCGTGGTCATGACGTCGAGCTCATGTTCATTGCCAAAGACCCAGGGATCAAAGCTGAGCATGGTATTGAGCAGGGAATGATTGAATTCTGAAATCCACTGGCCTGGGTCAAAAATAAAAGGTACGCCGGATTGATGAAGCTCCGCTGCTTGTTTGAGCATGAGTTCCGGTGCCTCCGGGCCAAGTAGGCCGAAATCTGCGCCCGATTGCTCGCACACCGTGTCCGCCGCGGATCGAAGCTTCGGATTCGCCTGTCCCGGAAAAAAGCCGGTGATCTGGTTGCCGAAATCATCGCCAAAAATCGTGCAGCGAGCTGAAAACTCAGCGTTTTGGTCCACTGCCACATAAGCGCAATCGACGTTGTGTCGAATCAGGTGCTGCTCGTATTGATCCCTAAAATCACGGCCCGCATGAGAGAGCAATACCGTGGGCACACCTAAAGTACCGAGACCATAAGCAATGTTTCCACCACAGCCACCGAAGCACGTTCGGTAGTCTGAGATGGGCAGCGAAGCGTTCATGGCTTCGACTTCATAGGTCTCTTGATAGGTCTTAAACGAACCTGAATGCCGCAGCAAGTGATCCGTCGCGAGGCTGCCACACACTAGAATTTTTGTGGGGTGAATTTGCATCGAATCTAGTCTGCGGATTTTTTGGCGAAGGCTTGGCAAGCCTCCAAAACACGATCGACGTCACTCGATGTCACATCTTTATGGAATACCCAGCGCGCGCCACTGATGATGATACTCGCGTCCTTCAGGTGCTGTTGAAGCATTTTCAACGTGTCGGCCGAGAGATTGAGGAACACCATATTGGTGTGCGCGACAGCGCCTTCAAAGGGCGTTAAATCGTTAAGGGCTGTAGCTACCGCCGATGCGTGATGATGATCCTCGATCAGTCGCGCGACATTGTGCTCAAGCGCGAAAAGCCCTGCGGCGGCGACGACGCCTGACTGCCTCAGGCCGCCGCCCAACATTTTGCGCCACCGTCGTGCCTTAAGGATGAGATCATTTGACCCGACCAAAACAGACCCCATAGGTGTACCGAGGCCTTTTGATAGGCAGATAGAGACGGTATCGAAGGGGCTACAGAGCTCACCGACAGAGGCGTTCGTTGCCAGCGCCGCGTTAAATAGACGTGCGCCATCCAAATGGCAATTGAGGTAGTGTTTTCTGGCGAGGGCCGTGGCTTCTGCAAGATAGCTGAGACTTAGAGCTTTGCCGCCCTGGGTATTTTCGAGACAAAGTAGCTTTGTTTTAGCAAAGTGCGGGTCGTCGGGCTTGATCACGGCTTCGATGGCGTCCAGAGGGAGTTCACCTCGCTCATTGAACAAAATGGGTTGTGGTTGGATTCCGCCCAATACTGCAGCACCGCCAGCTTCGTAGCGGTAGGTGTGGGCATCTTGCCCAGCGATGTATTCTTCGCCGCGAGCGCAGTGGCTAAGGAGCGCACAGAGGTTGCTTTGCGTGCCCGAGGTAACAAATACTGCTGCTTCCTTATGGGTGAGCTCGCAAAGCTTTGCCTCTAGTGCGGCCACCGTGGGGTCATCGCCATAGACATCATCTCCGACGATGGCGCTAGCCATCGCGTCGCGCATGCCTGCACAGGGCTGGGTCACCGTATCGCTTCTTAAGTCGATCATCATGCTGTGTAAAGGTTGCTTCGGCGCATTCTACAGAGGTTTTATAACTGCTCACAGGTTGCAAGCGCGCGTGGACAATGGGTTTTCTTGGTTCAGGTTTTTGAGGGCGTTCTTGTCTTCGCCTTGCGCTTGTTGAGAGCTGGCTCGTCCAGTCCTAGGAGCACTGCCATCATATCCAGTGTTTTTTCAAAGCAAGGCAGAGCGCGAATAGCATAAACCAGCGATCGTATTGGGCGTACAATATCGTTCAAAGAGGAAACTTTATGTATACCGGTATCGTTCAGGCCACTTGCGCGCTTAGTTTCGTTGTGAGAAAGCCTAATCTTCTGCATTTTGGGCTCTGCTTGCCCTCGGCGCTCTCTGCAGACGTTACCTTGGGCGCGAGCATCGCGGTCAACGGTTGCTGCTTCACGGTGACCAGCATGATGCCATCGGGGCAGGGTCTCGATGTCACTTTCGATGCGATCGACGAGACGCAAGCGATCACCAATGTGAAGCATTTCGAACAAGGTAGCATTGTAAATGTGGAACGTTCGGCAAAACAGAATGCGGAGGTGGGTGGGCACGTGCTGTCTGGCCACATCGTCGGGACAGCGGAAGTTGTCGACATCGAAAAGGATGAGAACCGATGCAGGATGACTTTCGGTGCCGATGCGCCCTGGCTTAAGTATGTATTTGAAAAAGGATACCTCGCGGTAAACGGTGCAAGTTTGACGGTTGCGGCACTCGACCGAAGCACCCATACGTTTGCGATCAACCTCATTCCAGAAACGTTGGAGCGAACCAATTTCAGTCTGCTGTCGGTGGGTGATCCAGTGAATATAGAGGTCGAATCTCAGACGCAGGTCATCGTTGACACCGTCGAGAGGGTAATGGCGGAGCGATACGCGTAGGGCAATTAAATCAGAACGTCTCGAGGACTCTGGCGGCCATAGATCGCTTCTCTAGCCTCGCTGTTCTGGTAGCTGGCATGCTAGAGGCGCGCTAAATCAGGGGTGTCCTAGCGCTTGGCGCTCAGCTCGCGCAAATTGGATGAGCATTGAAGCTTCAAAACTGATTCAAGCGCTTAACTCGTTTAGAATGCCGGCCAATCAACGTTGAACTCCGCAAGTTATACCCATGTCGAAGCCTGAACTCAGATTATTTGATACCTACACTCGAGAAGTCCGGGCATTCGCGCCGCTTGAAGGTAACCAGGTGCGCCTCTACTGCTGCGGGCCCACCGTGTACAACTACGCGCACATTGGCAACTTGAGAACCTATCTCTTTGAGGACCAGCTGCGGCGAGTACTCGAATACAACGGGTTTGATGTGCAGCATGTGATGAACATCACGGATGTTGGTCACCTCACATCGGACGCCGATACGGGCGAGGACAAGATGGAGTTGGGCGCTAAGCGGATGGGGAAATCTGCTTGGGATATTGCTGAGGAATACACGGCGGCGT
>CAYZUV010000089.1:0-9040 GCA_964481245.1 uncultured Pseudomonadales bacterium | reverse complement strand
CGATACCAAAACCTGAATTAAGGCTTCTGCGAAAAGTTCGAAGTAGGGGTAGGGATCATGGTGGGTATGGTGAGTCTGCCAATCCTCGATCTTGCTAATGAGCGCGGCTTGTAGCGCGGGCCAAGACATATCGCCTGATTCCGCTAAAGCGGTTGCAAGCGTGAAAACTCTGAGTTCCCAGGGGGCATCAAACAGTACTTCGCCGTTTGCGGAGGGCGGCGAAGAGAGACCGCTGAGAGAAGTTGGGACAAGTGCCATCGGTTATGGGGTATCCACTTGGGCCACACCGATCATCGCATCTCGACTCACCAAATCTGCGAGGGCCGTCTCGTCCAAGTGCGTGGTCCCTTCTGGCCGTTCAGGTAGCACCAGGTAACGAATTTCGGCGCTCGAATCCCAAACTCGAATTTCCACATCATCCTTGAGATTGAGTCCCATCTCACTCAGTACGGTGCGAGGTTCGACCACCACGCGTGCTCGGTACTCTGGTGATTTGTACCACTTCGGTGGCAAGCCAAGAACCGCCCAAGGGTAGCAGGAGCACAAAGTACAGACGACAACATTATGGACCGAAGGCGTGTTCTCTTTGACGACGAGTTTGTCCACCTGGCCGCCTTGGAGATCCCAGGCTTTGATGACCGCCGTGGCGTCACTCAGTAATCTTTCCTTAAAGGTGGGATCCACCCAAGCTTTGGCGACCAACTTGGCGCCATTTAAGGGGCCGACCTGTTGCTCGTATCGAGCAACCATTGAGTCTAATTGATCCTCGGTGACCAGGCCTTTTTGGGTCAGCAACGACTCGAGGGCGGCGACGCGATGGGCGATATTGGTTGACTCGTTCATGAAGCGTCCTCGAGATACAGTTCAAAAACATCGAGATGTACGACGCCCTCATCAAGCGTCGAGCGGCGCTGTAGGCGCACCGTGTAGAGTTGCTGTTCCTTCGGTTCTAAACCGTGCGCTCTGGCATCAGGGAAGGGCCAGAGCCCATGACAATCGGTGATCACGGCGTCTCGTCCGCGTGCGAATGCGGGTAGGCGAGTATGGCCGGGCATGGATTGACTGATGGTGCGGACCTTCTGGTTTTCACTGAAACGCGCACCACTATGTGGTAATCGCGGCTTTCGTCGATCTGAAGCCAGCAAATCCTTGAGGCTGCTGGCCTGACCGTCGTGATCTGCTTTGGTGGCTTGTTGGGTGTGTGCTCCACTCGACATTGCCGGATTTCTCGGCCGCTCTGGCAGGGCTTTGAGCTCTTCCTCGGAGACGAGTGCCGATTCGAGCAGCATGAGTTCAAGTGCTGCCAGCCATCGTCCAAAGTAGCCGTGGTCAAAGTAATAGGCGGGAGGGATTCGTTCAATGGCGTGACGAAATTGATCGGTGTTTTGGTATGCGCCGCTGCGACCCGCGGCATTGATCATGGCAAACACACGACCTTCCCATGGGTGTTCAAAGGGATGTGTCGTCAAGCTGCGATCGACCGGTCCGAAGGAGGGTTTTCCGCCCAGATCATGAATCCCATCCATAGTTTGAGTGCCCTCAGCCGCAGCGATAGCTAACTTGCGGGCTGTTCTTTGGAAAAAAGAGCTGCAAGGTGCGCTTCGGGCAGTGGTTGTGTGAATCTCGAAACCACAAGGGTTAGCGAGACCGAGATAATTTCACCCATGACGGCACAGGAATAGGGGTTCGGGCCCTCTTTGTAAAGCCATACCGAGGCGCTGTGGAGCAGGCCAGTGTTGAACCAGTCAGGATTAATAAGTTGTGCGTGTAGGATCACGAAGGTGGTAATGCCGCCGATGAGGCCCGCATAAGCGCCCGATCGAGTCACGCCTTGCCACAATGCCCCGATGATCAGAGGCCCTGAGAGCGCGGCCATCATGCCGCCGACACCAACCCAAACAATGAGCGCGACATTGATATCTCGAAGGCCCCAGGCCATCGCCATGGTTACGAGTAGCACGCCCACCGTCGCGTAGCGTGAGATGATCAGGACGCGCCGATCGAGAGCTTCTTCGCTGAGATGCGCGTGAAACACCGGTGCAAGTGATCGTCGATAAAGATCATTGGCAATGATTTGGCTTGAAGACACCACCAAGCCATCTGCCGTGCTCATCACTGCAGACAAGACGCCCACGCCGATGAGTGCGGCGAGCCAGGTCGGAAATATTTCCACAAATAGAAGCGGTAGTGATTGGTTGGGGTGACTGCCCTCGGCGTATAACGCGTCTCCGAAGTAAGCCCGAGCAAGAAGGCCGCCGAGGCCCAGCATGCCCAGCGTCACGCCAAAGAGCGCGGCCAGCTTGACGAACTGCATGCGCTGAGATTGGTCTTTGAGGGCCCAAAGTTTGTTGCCGAGATGGGGCAGTAGTCCCAGCGGCATATGCGCAAACGCGATGACGAAAATTGACCACCAAGAATGATAGAGCGGTGTTTTGGTATTTAATGCGGTGGCGAGTTCTGGATCTTGTCGATCGAGATTCTCGATCATGCCTGAAAAGCCTCCCTCGACCCCGTATCCAACGAGGGTGAGCACGATCACGATGACGGCGAGAACGAGCATCAATGCACCTTGCGCGCCGTCCGTCAGAATATCTGCGTGGGCGCCTCCGAGGACCACGTAGGTCAGCAACACGAAGGTGGTGATGATCAAAGCCCAATCCGAGTCGAGTCCCAACATGATCTCGAACATGACAACGCCTGAAACCAACTGGCCTGCGAGGTAGAAAAAGAGCACGAGAGACAGGAGCGACACCATGATGCGGATGGCCTCTGACTGGTATCGATCGCCCAAATATTCTGGGATTGAGCGATTACCGAATCGATTGCCAGCGGTCGCGATAAGGCGCATAGAAATCAGAATGCCGCAGTACACGCCCAGTGGATACAAAAAGTTGCCCCAGTTCGCAGCAAGTCCCCATTCGTAGGAGAGCGCCGGACTGCCCAAGAAAGTGGCACCGCTGGCGGTCGACGCAGCGAAAGCCAATGCTAGAAAAAAAGGCCCATAGCTACCGCGAGCGGTCGCAAAGTCATCAGCATGCTGAATCTTTCGCTGCGCGAAGAGCCCTATGCCAACCATTGCGCCGATGTAAAGACACAAAAAAATCCATGACCAAGTTATCAGCGACATAAGGGCTCCAAATCGGTGATCACGCCGGACCTTGCGTGATGCCTGTCGCCTTAGAGATTAACCCAACTCTCTCAAGAATGCTGGGCTTGAGAGTTCCGAGAGCATCGAGCTCCATTCAAGCCATTGATGGGGCTGGATTAATATCCGTTAAAGGCAGATCATCCGATGCGGGAGGATCTTTATGCCGATCAGACAATTTTTTTCAGTTCTCGTGGTCCTGGGCGCATGGTCACTTGGTGCTCACGCGGAGGTCGGCGAGCAGGTACTTAAGGGCATGCTGGGTGCTATCCCAATGCACCGCTTCGATATCCAAACGACAACGCACAGCGAAGCAGATATTAAGGTCGACGGGCGAGTCGATGAGGCCATTTGGGCGACGCTTCCCTATTACGACAACATGATCGTTTCGGTGCCGGGTACCGGGGAGCCTGCAGAATACAAAACGGAGATGCGGATTTTTGCCACCGAAAGGGGGCTTTATGTTTCAGCCGTCATGAATCAGCCGCTGGATTCATTGACCAAACGGCTCACGCCGAGAGATCAGTTCATCGATCGGGACACCTTTGGAATTACGGTAGATCCCTCAGGTCAGGGTCTTTTCGCTTACTGGTTCATTGTGGCGCTGGGGGATGCTGTCATGGATGGCAAAGTGCTCCCGGAGCGTCGGTACTCGAACGACTGGGATGGGCCCTGGCTTGGTAAATCAGCAGTCACTGAAGATGGTTGGTCGGTTGAGTTTTACCTCCCGTGGTCCATGCTCAATTTGCCAGCTGCAGAGGCGACCCGAACCGTTGGCTTTGCCGCTAGTCGCCAAGTGTCGAGTCGCAACCAGCGCTATCAATGGCCCGGCCACAGTTATGCATCGCCGCAATTCGTAACGGCCCTGAACGATATGCGCGTGAGTGACGTCTCCCCGAGGCGGCAATGGAGTGTGATCCCCTATGCCTCGATGACCGAGAACTTTGCCGCGGACGATCGAGAGACTCGAGCTGGTCTGGACCTGAATTGGCAATTGAGTAGTCGCCTCGGACTCACGTTGAGTGTTGAGCCTGACTTTGGCGCGGTTGAAGCCGATGATGTGGTGTTGAACCTTACCGCGCTCGAGACATTCTTTCCCGAGAAACGTCTTTTCTTTCTTGAAGGTAATGAGCTCTATGAAACGACGCCCAGAGCGAACCTGGGTAACGGTCTAAGAGAAACGACCAACGAAAATTTCGCTACAACTTCTCGGCGGGTTTTCTTAAAGGATCACCTAGCGGCACCCATCAGTCTTATCAACACGCGTCGAATCGGTGGAACCGCCAATCAGGTCACCGTGCCTGCGGGCATTCAGCTCGAGCGGGGTGAGCGTGACCAGCCTACGGATCTGCTGGGCGCGATCAAACTCTCTGGCAGCGCAGGTGGGTTGCGCTACGGCATGCTTTCAGCGTTCGAGGACGATGTTAGCTGGCGGGGCCGAGATGCTGCGGGCGATATGCTGAATGTCAGTGCGGATGGTCGAAGTTTCAGCGCGTTTCGACTCCTTTACGAGCAATCAGGTGTTGATCGATTCGGCTTAGGCTACCTAGGGACCTGGGTGGATGGCCCGTCATTTGATGCCAATGTTCATGGGATCGACTTGCATTACGGGAAGGGCTCCGGGCTCTGGAACGTAGACGTGCAACTGATGCGCAGTGACAAGCGAGAGGTGTCAGGCAACGGCGCAATTTTGGATGTGCGGTATGCCCCCACGTCCACTTACCAGCACAAGTTCGAGCTCGAATACTTTGACGATCAGATTGATATCAATGACATGGGGTTTTTGCGCCGAAACAACTATCGTGGGACCCAATATATCTTCAGCTATGCATTTCCCAAACCATCGAGTTGGTATCGTGCAACTCGAGGCACAGTTGTCTTAAGGCATCATCAAAATTTAGAGGGAGAGACGGTTGATAGCGGCGTATTTTGGCGCAACACGCTAGAGGTCAAGGGTCGAAACACCATACGAACTGGGGTTGGCTGGCTTGCGCCGCGAACAGAGGATCGAAACAGTCGAGGCAACGGGCGCTACGATGCCAAGGCTCGCCCGTGGTGGCAGGTGCTTTGGTCCACCAATGCCAGCAAGTTACTGACCTATTCCTTTGGCGTGGGCGGGATCGGAGAGGACCTTGGCGGTTACACGTCGAATCTTAGCGCGGGCGTTACGGCGCGAATGTCAGATAGCCTCTACTTTGATTTAGATTTGGCCTTTAAGCGTCGCGATGATTGGATCGTCTATCGAGGTGGCAGACGGTTTGGAGCCTTTGATGCTTACGATGTGCAGCCCACGTTTGATTTGAATTGGTTCATCCGTGCCAACCACCAAATAAAATTTCGTCTTCAGTGGGCCGGCGTTAAGGCATATGAGGATGGGTACTATCAAACGCCAACACAGAGCGGTGCGCTGCAAGCCTTAGACCGATTGGACGAGCGGGATAACTTTACGGTGAGCCTTTTGACTGCGCAGCTGAGATATCGCTGGGAAATCGCCCCGCTGACCGACCTCTATGTGGTTTACAACCGAGGGAATCAATTGCCAGGTACTCACGAAGATGAGTTCACATCGCTCTTCACGGACAGTTTCGTGGACCCTGTGGTCAACAGTTTGATTGTGAAACTAAGGTATCGGTTCGGCAGTTAGTGGGTTTGAAAAGCGTTCTGGTTTAGCTTTCGACCCGTATTCAGCGGTCAAAACACTCCAAGAAGTCGATCACAGGAAAGGTCTTTGTATCCTGCTTCGCTGCGCGCAGGGTCATGATGGCGCGGTCTCCCAATTCGTCAGAATCTCGGTAACCCATCACCCAGTTAGGGAAGTGGCGCTCAGTGATGATTTCATCATAGAGGATGCTGGCAATCTCGTGTCTGGGATCCTGCTCTATGATGCTGAATACGGTATTGACTGCCGCTTCAGGCCCCTCCAAGAGTTGGAGGAAATAGCCTTGGACGTGCATCATCGCCCCAGTAATGCCTCGGTCGCCGTTTCTCGAGCGGCTCTGTTCCAAAAGCGTTTCCAGCTCAGACTGAGTCCACGATACGAGCGAACGGCTTAAATACGTTTTGGCAATGAGATGGTCATTCATAGGGTTTAAGTCTGACGTGGGATGAGGAACTTGTCGATCATCCATCCCGTCCTTGTGCTTGGTGGGTTGGGGGCTTTAGCTACGTGTGCTCGCGAGGTGGCCAGCATGATGGAGGGTTAGGGTTGCAAATCGATCAAAGATCGATAGTGCCACCACTGTGGTATGGTTCGAGCCAGCATTGAACGGGTGAGGACATAGATCATGAGCACAGGGGAATATATTCGTTACGAGGGCGTGACCAATGGTGTTGCGCGGGTGGTGCTCGCGCGTCCTGAGAAACGCAATGCGCAGAATAAGGCCATGCTGTACGAGATGAATGAGGCGCTCGACACCGCATGCCAGGACAACGATTGCAAGGTGATTGTCATAGCCGCGGATGGGCCTGATTTCTCCTCGGGTCATGATTTGAAAGACAGAGAGCCTTTGACGCAAAAGCCAGTCGGCACCTGGGGCGGGTTTAGGCAGCCGGGTATTGAGGGCCACTGGTCCTATGAGGAAGAGGTCTATTTGGGGTTTTGTTGGCGTTGGCGCAACATTCCAAAACCCACGATGGTGCAGGTTCAAGGTCGTGTGATCGCTGGTGGCTTGATGCTGGTTTGGCCATTCGATCTAGTGATTGCTAGCGAGGACGCTCGATTCTCTGATCCCGTGGTGGCTTTTGGCGTCAACGGAGTTGAGTATTTTGCGCATCCGTGGGAAGTCGGCGTGAGGAAAGCAAAAGAGATGCTGTTCACGGGTGAAGCCATCACGGCGGAGGAAGCGAAGTCTCTTGGGATGGTGAACCATGTGGTCCCCCTAGAAGAGCTTGAGGTCTTCACCACCAACATGGCCGAGCATATTGCAAAGCAGCCCATGGTCGGACTGAAGCTTGCCAAGCAATCGGTTAATCAGATGCAGGACGCTCAGGGGCTTTGGCCAGCGCTTCAAGCGGCGATGTCCTTGCAGCATATGGGGCATGCGCATGAGCGGCTCATTCACCAGCGAGCGATTGAACCCAAAGGCGAGGCAACCATTCGCGACCAGGCAAAGAAAGAAAAATCCAACGATTTTTGATCACGCGCTAGGGTATGGATCCCGCAGCGATCGTGGCTGTGAAAAGCGTCGAAAAGCTGCTAATTTCATGGGTCGTTCGCTTTATTGGGAGGCCGAAGTGGCGCAGGTATCAATCAACGAGAATGTGATGACATTGACGGAAGATGGACCCAGATTGAAAGGGGTTCGCTGCCGGCAGTGTGATAATCACGTCTTTCCATTTCAGAAGGGTTGCCCCAAGTGCACGTCAGATGACGTGGAGCCCGTAGAGTTGGGCACTCGAGGCACGCTCTGGGCTTGGACCATTCAGGGATTCCCACCCAAGTCGCCGCCCTATCTTGGCGAAGCAGATCCGGCCAAGTTCAAGCCCTACGGCGTGGGCTACATTGAACTGCCAGGGCAACTTAAGGTTGAGTCGCGATTAACAATTGCCGATCCCACGGCGCTGAAGTCTGGGATGGAAATGGCGCTCGTCGGCGAAGTCATTGGACAGGATGCGGACGGGAATGACCTGGTGACGTTTGCTTTTGCCCCGGCATAGCAATCGGCACAAAGAAGGAGAGAGAGATGAGTAACGATGTTGCGATAGTAGGGATAGGGATCCATCCATTTGGCCGTCATGACGGTGTGACCGGCATGGAGCAAGGGGCAGTTGCGATCAGAAACGCGTGCGCCGATGCGGGGATTGAGTGGAGTGATTTGCAGTTTGCATTTGGTGGCAGCACGGCAGCGGGCGCAGCCGACACCATCGTCTCCCAGATGGGTCTAACGGGGCTCCAATTTATTAATGTGGTAAATGGCTGTGCCACCGGTGGTTCAGCGTTGATCTCTGCCTACAACACGATTCGATCAGGCGCCTTCGACTTAGGGATCGCCATTGGTTTCGATAAGCACGAACGAGGCGCCTTCCGAATTCAATCAGGTAAGGCAGGCGAGAGGGATTGGTACGGCGGCAGTGGTATGGCGCTGACCACGCAATTCTTCGGCATGAAAATTAATCGCTATATGGAGCAGTACGGTATTACCCAATCTGCACTGGCAAAGGTTGCATCGAAAGCATTCAGAAATGGCTCGATGAACGAGAACGCCTGGCGGCGTCAGGCGTTCAGCGAGGAAGAGGTTTTGCAATCTGCGATGCTGTCTTACCCCTTAACGCAGTATATGTTTTGCTCCCCGGGTGAAGGCGGCGTGGCATTGATTTTGGCCCGAGCCGATCAGGCGCATAAATACACGAAGAAGCCCATCTTCCTAAAATCTGCGGTTGTTCGATCCAGACGTTACGGCAGTTTTGAAGTGCTCGCGCCATCGCTTGCGCTCGATTTCAGTGATGGTCCAACGGTAGATGCCTCTAAGGCAGCATTCGAAATGGCTGGGATCGGACCAAAAGACGTAGATGTCGCGCAGTTGCAGGACACGGAATCAGGTGCAGAGATCATGCACATGGCCGAGAACGGGTTCTGTGAACATGGCGAACAAGAGGGCATGCTTGCGAGAGGGGAAACCGAAATTGGCGGGCGTCTGCCGGTTAACACGGACGGTGGTTGCCTCGCGAACGGTGAGCCGGTTGGTGCCTCAGGTCTGCGCCAGGTTTATGAGAATGTGCTTCAGCTGCGAGGTGATGCGGGTGCAAGACAGGTCCCCAATGATCCGAAGGTGGCTTACACCCATGTCTATGGGGCGCCGGGAATCTCTGGGGTGACTATCCTTTCAACCTAGCGAGATAGGGCGGTTGGCTTTCACGCGCTAAGTGGAACGCTCAAGATGCTTTGTTTGCGGGGGG
>CAYZUV010000088.1:0-9076 GCA_964481245.1 uncultured Pseudomonadales bacterium | reverse complement strand
TGGACGACGACATTTTAAAGGGCTGTGTGATCACCCATGGTGGATCACTCATTAACGACGCCATCATTGCTCGACGCGCGGAGGGTTAACAACATGGAACTCGTTTATCTCACTTTCATTCTGGTTTTATCCATCTTCTTGGGTTTTGAGCTCATTTCGAAGGTTCCTGCGACACTCCATACACCGCTGATGTCTGGTGCCAATGCGATTTCTGGGATTACCCTTGCCGGGGCCTTTCTGGCTGCTGGGGCCAGTTCGCCTGAGATGGCGTCATGGCTTGGCGGGGCTGCCGTGACGTTCGCTACGATCAACGTGGTCGGGGGGTACCTCGTGACAGACCGTATGTTGGGTATGTTCAAGAGCAAAAGGGGTTAAGTCATCATGTCCATTGAGTTACTAGCCAATTTGGCTTACATCCTTGCCTCAGCCCTCTTCATCTTTGGCTTGAAGATGCTGGGATCCCCCGCCACCGCGCGACGTGGCAACCTCTTTTCCTCCCTCGGCATGTTCATCGCCGTGGTCGCAGCGCTGACCGATCAGCAAATCGCGAGCTTTGAGATCATTGTGGGAGGCATTGTGCTGGGCAGCATTATTGGCGCCTTGGCGGCTCGCCTAGTCGCCATGACCAGCATGCCGGAGATGGTCGCTCTCTTTAACGGCTCAGGTGGCGCCTCAAGTCTTCTGGTGGGATGGGCGACGCTATATATCAGCAGCGAGGCGATCCCGACTTTCACCGCTTCAACTGTTGCGCTCGCTATTTTGATCGGCGGCGTCACTCTCACAGGCAGCTTGATCGCCTACGGCAAGTTAAGCGAGCGAATTAACAGCGCGCCTTGGACGTTCGCCGGGCAGCGCATCTTCAATGGTCTGCTCTTAGCAGGCATTGTTGTCAGTGCCGTATTGTTCGCGATGAATCCAACGCCCGATTCTCAATACCTCTACGCACTCATCGTCTTGGCCATGGTGCTTGGGGTGATGGCAGTTATTCCGATCGGCGGCGCTGATATGCCAGTGGTCATTTCTCTTTTGAATAGTTACTCAGGATTGGCTGCCTGTGCTGCAGGTTTTGCCGTCAACAACAATGTTCTCATTGTGGCCGGCTCGCTCGTTGGTGCCTCAGGCATCATCCTCACAAATATCATGTGTAAAGCGATGAATCGTTCCCTGGCGAACGTGCTCTTTAGCGGCTTTGGCTCTCACAAAGTCGCGAAAGCTGTCGAGGGAGAAGTGAAGCCGATCTCCGTTGAAGATGCTTATTATATTCTTGAAGCTGCAAGCAATGTTTGCTTCGTCCCTGGCTATGGCATGGCGGTCGCACAGGCGCAGCACGTAGTGAAAGAACTGGGCCAAATTCTTGAGAAAAATGGCTGCGAAGTATCCTACGCGATCCACCCAGTGGCCGGCCGTATGCCGGGCCATATGAACGTTTTGCTGGCTGAGGCAGACGTGCCCTACGAGCAGCTAGTCGAAATGGACGACATTAACCCGCGAATCGAGAACGTGGATGTTGCGATTGTGATCGGCGCGAACGACGTGGTGAATCCCTCAGCCAGAGAGGACAGCGATAGCCCGATTTATGGCATGCCGATCATCAACGTCGATCAGGCTAGAACAGTGTTCGTCCTCAAACGCTCCATGGCCTCAGGGTTTTCAGGCGTCGACAATCCTTTGTTTTTTGGCGAGAACACTCGAATGCTCTTTGGCGATGCAAAAGAGAGCATTTCTGGCGTGATTAGCGAGTTTGGCAATTAATCGGTTTGGGCTTGCGCATTTTTGCAAGCCCAAAACCCAAACCGAAACCCAATCCGTGGGCGGCCACAGACTTCATTGAGTGAAGACTGCTGAGTAAGCCAAAGGCCAAACAGAACTGCACCATAAAAATCCTTGAGAAATAGGGAGGAAACGACGTCAGTCGCTTTTGGCTGTAGCACCACCCTGCACCCATCAACCCTGCTAAACCAGCAGACGCCCCCACCACGACGAATTCAGAACCTTGTGGATAAAGCGCCGACATCGCAGGTGATGCAGCAACAATAAGCGCAGAGCCCAACCAAATACCGAACAACTTGCTCGGCCGTTCAATCGGAAGGGATATTACAATCGCGACAGCCATCACCCAATTGCTTCCCCAGTGCTGCCAGTCGCTATGAACGAAAGGTGAAACCAGCCACTGTGCAAGACGATTCGACGTCGGCTGGTCGTACCAAGCAGCCACCTCGGCTCGATGCAAGCCTATTGTCAGCACCTGGACGCAAGCGGAGCCAATGAACAACATTGAAACCACCAAGCCAAGTTTCAGGGCCTCGGCCTTCAAATGCTCGAAGTAATGAAACCAACGCTCGCGGACGAAGGCACAGGCTTCGATCCGTTCGCGTATGACCAGCCCGCTCCGCGCGACGATCATCAGGATCAACCAGACACCCAGCGCTCGCCACTGCTCGAGATAACCAAACAGAGCGAAACCGGCTAGCCCGTAAACCCAAAGAAGGCTCCTCATCACGCGGCTCGGGGAAATCAACATCGCGCAGTGTCGAGATCAGCCGTCGCTCAACACATCAAGCGTGATCAATGCACCCGCAATGGGTAGGCCAAAAGCCATCGTGATGGGCGAGTACAGAGATAAAGAAGTAATCATCGCGGCCGCGTCGACCAACTCCATACCCCCTTCAACCTGGTTCATTTGCTCCTGTGACAACTGTTCCATAGACATCTCCTTTAGTTTTTTGGCGCCGAGTTGCGCCGCCGCTTTTGCGCCGGAGTGGATCACTGGTTGAGCCTCAACGGCTCATTCGGCGCAGGCGTAGTGTGCCTCTCAGCCACGATTTCGAATTCAGGGAATCGATGCGTTTGACGTAAGACACATTGATTTTTCTTGTAGGTCTTCGCTGTGCACGCCGTCCAAACCGTGGCATGCTCGAGCCAACATAGCCAACTAGGGAGATACTCGTGGGTTACGGACAGATCACGCCGACCGAAGCCAACATCAGTCTCGCGGCACTTGAGGCTTTACGCGCACGCGTACATCAGGAAATTGACGAAGGCCTCTTGCCCGCCGCCCAGTTCGCCATTGCACGATCAGGAAAACTCGTGGCATTTGAGTCTATCGGCGCGTCGACATCAGAGACCCTGTTTCCCGTCTTTTCTTGTACCAAAGCCATCACATCCTCAATTATTTGGATGGCCCTAGAGGCTGGCGAGATTGGACTGGACGATCCCGTTGTTCAGTACATCCCTCAGTTCGGCACCCATGGTAAAGAACGCGTAACCATTGCTCATCTTTTAACGCACACCGCGGGCTTCCCGAATGCGCCCTTTCGCCCCACGGACTACTGGGATCACGATCGACGCAATGCGCGTTTTGCTCAGTGGCGACTCGATTGGGCACCGGGGTCGATGTTTACGTATCACCCCAGTTCTTCAATGTACGTGCTAGCCGAGATTCTAGAACGTCTAACCGGGCAAGGATTCGCCGATCTCGTCCGTACTCGACTGGCAGAACCGCTTCAGCTAACCGAACTCTTTGTGGGTTGCCCCGCGGATCAGCTCCATCGTGTCGCCGATGTTGAACATCGTGGTCAAGCGATGGCGAAAGAAGACTACGCCGCGCTTGGCCTGCCCGAGCCGCCAGTCACCGAAGTTACGGAAGAAGCGCTGACCAACTTCAATCAACCGGAAACGCGGGTCGTTCCCATACCCGGTGGCGGTGGATTTATGAGCGCGGCCACACTGGCGCTTTGGTATCAATCATTGATTGGTTACGGTCCCGACGGCAATCGCTGGTCGAATATGCCCTGGCAAGAACAAACAATCCTAGAAGCGCGTGAAGTTCGAACACATGGCCTGCTGGATCCAGTTCAAGGTCACGCCATACTTCGCGGTTTAGGTATTGTGATCGCGGGCGGCGAAGGCGCTCAACTCAGGGGTTTCGGTTATGGCCTCAGCGAAGACAGCTTCGGCCATAATGGGGCTGGAGGACAAATTGCTTGGGTGGATCCTCAATCTGAGCTGAGTTTCGTGTACCTCACGAACGGCCATGATCGACATGCAGTACGGCAAGCCAAGCGCGGCATCGCGCTCTCTAGTCATGCCGCCAAATTAACCGCCTAGAGCCATTCTCGCTGGGGCGCACCTTTGGCGAGGTTAGACCTATCGGAATTCAAGCGTGATACCGCAAAACCGAGTCGAAGGGGGTTTTGCCTCCGGTGGGCCAATCCACGCAAGCGAGAGGCCGCATAGCCCTGGCACGGGACGCCGATCTGCCTCAACGAATAACACCGTCTGATCCGCCTGAAGCGCAAGCTCAAACCCATGAGCGGTCGCATTGCACGGCAAACTTAAAACCTTCGCCCAATGATGGGACATCGACCTCGGATCTTCCACCGAGAGGGTTGCACTCAGAATATCGCCTACCCAATCAGCGCGCTGATTTTCCCAGTTGGGTCCGCCCCACAACCAAGAAGCTGGCGGCCTCATCTCGTCTATGGAAACAATCGCGCCACCGATATCTTTCGGATGAATATGGAATGCTGAGACCTCGGCTCTTTCCGTTTCCCAAATCTTCCGGAGATTTAGATCAATCATTCTGCGTGAGACTGGCGCTAAGTCATCGGTTTGCATGAGCACCATATAGCCACAATCTCCTCCCTGTCGGGTCAACATGCGTCCTGCAGCCGTCTCGGTTGCGACGGGAGATACGATTTCAAAAAAGGTGTTCCCAAGCGCGATCACACTGTTGGTGAGACCAAATTCTCCTACGCCTGGGTCCTCGAAGTCTGCTCGAGCCCCGACTAAAGTCATAAACTCCGCTCGCCTGGCAACCAGATCGCTCGCCGCGACCGCTATTTGTCTTAATCTCATCGGTGATACCCCTCTTCAAGCCCATCTAAGCATACAACGACCTGTCTCAGCATTGCGCCGCCCCCGTTTGGCTGCCTAAACTATGCGCTGCAATGTTGACTCTGGAACAAACATGAAGCGAATGAATCTTCTTGCCACAGGACTTATCTTGGGGCTCACCGCAGGGCTGATGACAACCGTTTCCTCCCAAGTGCGGGCGGTAACGGACTCGAGCACGATCGAAAAAATCGAGGCCGCTGTGGCAGACGAACGTAGACCAGAGGCCGATAGGGTTCGAGACGCCAACCGCAAGCCGCTGGAAACGCTAACTTTTTTTGGTCTGAAGGACGACATGCAGGTGCTCGAACTGCTCCCAGGGGGTGGGTGGTACACACGCATTCTGGCGCCCGTTTTGAACGACAAAGGTAAGCTCTACATCTCCATAGGCGCCGAGCGTGCCGCCGCTGCACTTGAGGGTGAGGCTGGATTCGAGAATATGTCGCTGATTCCTTTCGATCGAGCCCGGTTCAGCCGGCCCGAAGGATCCAGGCAATCCGACGTGCCCGCTTTCAGTTTTGGGGTAAAAAAGTTGGACATGGTGTTAACCTTCCGCAACCAGCACAACTTCACAGCCACCGGTCGACGCAACCTCAATCAAGCGGTCTTTGAGGCGCTGAAGAAAGGGGGCACCTACGGCATCATTGATCATACTCGTCGCCATATGGAGGGAGATCACGCCGAAGTTTGGCGCCGGATGGATCCCGTTTTAATCATTAAAGAGGTGCAAGAAGCAGGCTTTCAATTGGTCGATTACAGCACACTGCACTATCGCCCAGATGACGAATTACATTACGAAGTTGGCCGAAAAAGCGTGACCGGTAACACTGACCGATTCACATTGTTATTTATCAAACCTTAGAGGCGCTCGATGCCGAGGCTTGAGCTCAAGCACCCATCGCACGACGCTGCCTCAAACGACGATCCTCGCCCCGTGCTTCATTCCCTACTCAATGACTCATGGATGGCGGAGAGCATGGATCGTCTTTCGCGACGCGCCCAAACGAAGAGAAAAATAGAATTGCTTTAAGTTTTATTCCTAAGCCATTGAAAAATAAAAGCCGGCAATACAGCCGGCTTTTATTTTCTAAAGTGAACAGCCCTTCGGACTGACTTGATATCTCGCAATCACTTTGAGGGGCCGTTTGACCTTCCTATAATCGCTGAGCGACATCAATACCCTTGGAGCACACCGTAGCGATCCCGATGATAGGCGCTATTACCAAACGCATGCTCGCATACACGAGACCGCTTCATGAAGAAGCCAATCTCGTACTCGTCCGTCATGCCAATGCCGCCATGCATCTGAACACCTTCGCTGGATACGAGGTTATAAGTGTCGTTTAGGCGCGTTTTGGTCAAGCTCGCTAGCTCCGCCACCTCATCCGTTTGCTCATCCAACGCAGACAAGGCCTCAAGAACCACGGATTTGGACAGCTCAACTTCGCAAAACATCTGCGCAGCGCGGTGCTTCAAAGCTTGAAACGAACCAATAGGTACTCCGAACTGCTCCCTTACTTTGAGGTACTCTACCGTGCGTTCAAAGCATTCCTGAACGCCGCCAAGCATCTCCGCCGAGAGTAGGATCCTCGCCACATCGAGCGCTCGTTCCAACACAGCACCACCAGCGCCGGCCTCACCCAACACCTCGCCTTCTGCACCGTTTAATTCGATATTAGCTGCGTTTCGTGAATCCGCCATGATCGTCCGCGTCACACTGACGCCTGCTGCCTCTCGATCAACCAAGACCAAGGTAATGCCATCTGGATCACCTGAGTTGCCTGAAGAGCGGGCGGCCACAATAATTTTGTTGGCTACATGGCCATCGAGAACAAACTTCTTGCTACCGGAGACTTTAGCCGTGGCACCGTTTACTTCAGCCGTGGCCGAGACGCCCAATGGATTATGGTGCGCTCCTTCTTCTAGGGCGAGCGCCAATAGGAGTTCGCCTGAAGCGACCTGAGGTAAAAGCGTAGACTTCTGCTCGTCTGACCCACCCTCCAGAATACAACTCGCACCCAGACAGGCGGTTGCGAACAGCGGAGAGGCTGTTAGGGTTCGACCACACTCCTCGAGCACGACACCCATCCCGGTGTAACCAAAGCCCAAGCCACCAAAATCTTCTGGAATAATGATGCCTGCCCAACCCAGTTCGACCATCTGTTGCCAAGTCGCTTGATCGAAACCCAGATCGCTTTTGTCATCTCTCAGTTTTCGTAACTGTGTGATTGGGGTGTTGTTCGTGCAAAAGTCCTTTGCAGCGTCTTTGAGCATGTTTTGCTCTTCATTCAAGACCAACGCCATGTTTTCCCTCCGTCTAAAAACTCGACCGCGAAATAAGCGGCCTCCTGATGCGTGCCCATGCAGCACGCTCAAATAACACATGCAACCTTGGGTCCTACCCGTTGCTTGTTGGTCCGCTCAAAGCAGACCGACTACCGCGAGCCTCCGCGCTACACCATGCATCAGCTCCCTGAACGTCACCGTCTTGCACAACTCTCCGAGGCTTAGCTTTGGGACGGTCGCCTAAGACTACCGGCCCGCTTGGCTTTTAGGGTCTCAGTTCAACCAATGTTCAACCAATGTTCAACCAATAAATACTCAACCAATGTTAAAGCAATGTACGCGCAAGCGCCGGAGCATCTATCCATATCGCGCAGCGAACCTAGGTCCTGCGCTATTCACCGGCCGGATTGTAGCAGCTAAATACCCTCCACGAACCGCTAAGTCGCTCCATCAGGCCGAGCCCGCATTACACCCCGAAAGCGGATGCGATGTCTATGCTCGCGGCGCACGCAGATTGACCAAAAACCCATTGGCCGAAAGTGCTCAGGCATCAGGTAAGCTGAGCACCCGCTTGGCAATGATATTCAGCTGAACTTCAGACGTTCCCCCCGCGATGGTGCTGGCCTTGGAACGCAGCCAGGTTCGCGTCGTTGCAAGCTCATCAGCGGCAAAGCTGCTCCCTTCCCAACCCATAGATTGGGAGCCCATCAACGCCAATTGCAGCTCCATGCGCCGATTCCCTTGTTCTGAGCCGTAATATTTAAATAGCGAGGTTAAAAACGTGGGCGTGCCTCCAGACTCGCTCTCTTCGCTCGCTCGTCTCTGAGTGAGCTGGAATGCCTTACGATCCATTTCGTTTTGAATAATATCTCGCCGAAGATTGCCGTCACTCAATCTCCCGCAGGTCAGTCCTAGATGCTTTTTGGCGAGATCGGGCAAGGATCCAAAGTGATCGTATCGACCACGACTGCCCCCCGATGCCAATCCAGAAATTGAGCTTCGCTCATGCTGCAGAAGGCGCTTCCCCACAGTCCAGCCTCGATTGAGTTGCCCAACCAAGTTGTGCTTTTCACACCGAGCATCGTCGAAGAACGTTTCACAAAAGGGCGAGTTCCCACTAATGAGCCTGATGGGTTTCACTGTCACACCGGGCTGCGCCATATCGATCAGCACGAAACTGATGCCGTCGTGCTTGCTGGCTTTTGGATCGGTGCGCACCAAAGTAAATATCCAATCGGCGTACTGAGCGCCCGACGTCCATATCTTTTGACCGTTGACCTGGTAATAATCCCCTTGGTCCTCGCAGCGGGTCTGCAACGACGCCAAATCTGACCCCGCACCGGGTTCGCTGTACCCCTGACACCAGCGAATTTCACCCGAGGCTATCTTGGGTAGATGCTCCGCTTTTTGCGCATCCGTGCCAAAATCGAGCAAGGTGGGCCCAATCATAGAAAACCCCATGCCCTGGATCGGCGCCCTCGCATTAATCATGGCCATTTCGTCGCGAAGAATAGCCACCTCCGACTTTGACAAGCCAGCGCCGCCATACTCTGTCGGCCACGTGGGGGCCGTCCAGCCCTTCGCTGCCATTCGATCAAGCCAAAGCTTAGCCTCTGGATTTGCGTAGGTCTGGCGTGTGCCGCCCCCCACGATCTCATCCTCCGCCGCTGAACCCCGCGTCGAATCCGGGCAATTTGCGGCCAGCCACTCTCGGGTGTCTGCACGAAATGTTGATAACGACACGCTACCCTCCGATTCCAGAAGCCTCTTGCTTCGGACGTTAACAAAGGATCCGCCCCTCTGTCAGCCTCACGCGTGGATATTCATGAGACCTCACGCAGCCCTGACCTAGACGCTTACCAGCGACTGACGAAGGGTTTCTCGTGCTCTTAGCGCC
>CAYZUV010000087.1:5164-9099 GCA_964481245.1 uncultured Pseudomonadales bacterium | reverse complement strand
GGTACCGACAGCGACGAAGGAATCATGTAGGTCAGAATGATGAGGGGCGCG
Source organism: uncultured Pseudomonadales bacterium (assembly GCA_964481245.1). Taxonomy (GTDB): domain Bacteria; phylum Pseudomonadota; class Gammaproteobacteria; order Pseudomonadales; family Azotimanducaceae; genus UBA9926. Next base: position 9,048 of record CAYZUV010000087.1, on the reverse strand, counting down.
AGGCTGGGCCGACCCACCACGTACTGGCAAACGTACAGCGTCAACAGCGCGATCACCGCACTGCCAATATTTTCTATAAAGGTCACCACCACCACGAGTCGAGCATGAGGATTGGCCCAAACGTCTTTAAACGCCTCGAGCGGCGCTCTGGGTGGACGCTCTTGATAATCTTTGCGCTCCCGGAGCACCACGACGGCAAGCCCCACCAACACCGCGCTCACGATCCCAGCGAGCACAGAGAGCTGAAACGCACGCTCACGAACGGCTTCTGCTGATTCCTGTTCAGCATTGATCAAAACCTGCATGCTGGCGAGCGCGATAATGGAACCTACCGTATACGCGGCATGACGAGAGCCATAAAGTCTTGATCGTTCGTGATAATCCTGAGTCATCTCGGCGCCAAGGGATAGGTGCGGCACAATGAGGAGCGTGATCGCAGAATAAAAGCCAATCACCCCCACCGCCATCCAGGCGACGAGCGCATTGCCCGAGAGGGTCATGGGGGGTGAGAACACCATCACGAAGGTTAAAGAGAGCGGCAGAAGGCTAAGCAATAGCCAAAATCGCCGCCGACCGAGACTCGACTGAGTCCGATCACTCCAGTACCCGATGATCGGATCTGAAATCGCGTCCCAGACCCTCGACACGCCAAAAATCGTGCCCATAATCGCCGGCGCAATAAGCAGCACATCGGTAGAAAACTTCATGATAAAGAGCCCAATCAGCAGGCTCATGTACCCGGCACCTATCCCTGGAATGGCGTAGGCGGTAATTTCAAATTTGGAAAGTCTGGCTTTCCCCTCAAGACGATCAGCCAAACTTTAACCTCGGGCGTGCGCTTATTGCCTGACTCTGTCAGTTCAAATCCGAATGTTCAATAGCCATCCCGTTGGTCGTTTTACAGGAGTTAAATTTACCCGCCAAATTAGGTATGCTTCGCAACCTCATTTTGCCATCGGAGCTCAACTTAGCGCCTCTTTGAAGGCCTTTGTGACTCAGCCTGTGGCGACCAACCGTGGGAGGGTACTGGTTATGACGATGCAACAAACACCACTTCTGTTATCCCGAATTCTTGGTCGGGGTGCGCAACTCGACCCCAACGAAGAAGTCGTGACCCTGCTTGCCAATGGCACGCATCGTCAAACGTTAAAGGCCACCTGGGATCGAGCAAACCAATTGGCTCATGCGCTTGCGGAGGTTGGCGTCAAAGAGGGTGATCGAGTCGCGAGCTTTATGTGGAATAACTATCGCCACCTTGAGCTGTACCAGGCGGTTCCCTCCATGGGTGCCGTGCTCCATACCCTCAATATTCGTTTGAGCCCGGCTGATCTCGAATACATCATCAACCATGCTGCCGACAAGATCATCGTGGCTGATGAAGACCTACTTCCACTGCTCGAACCGTTGCTAGACAAGATTCCCACGGTTGAGCGCATTGTCATATGCCGTCACGGCGAGGGGGGCGAAACCAGCTTCAAAGAAACCGTTGATTACGAGGAATTCATCGCCGGACGATCCACCCGATATGCATGGCCGGAGATCGACGAGAACTCGCCAATGGGACTCTGCTACACGAGTGGCACCACGGGTAAGCCAAAGGGCGTGATGTACACCAATCGCTCAACCTACTTGCACACCATGAGTCAGGTCATGACCGATTCTATGGCGCTCTCTGCGCTCGATGCGGTATGCGGCATCGTGCCCATGTTCCACGCGATGGGTTGGGGCGTTCCCTTTGCCGCTTCGATGCTGGGTTGCAAGCAGGTGATGCCGCACCGTTTTATGGATCCAGAAAAACTCATCCAACTCATGTGTGATGAAGAGGTCACTATTTCGGCTGGCGTACCCACCATCTGGCAGGGCGTAAAGGCGGTGCTTGAGGCGAACCCGGACAAGTTTGACACGAGCAAACTCTCAAGGCTCACCTGCGGCGGCTCAGCGCCGCCGGTCTCCATGATGCGCTGGTATTGGTCTCAGCACGGTGTCGAAATGATTCAAGGTTGGGGTATGACCGAAACCAACCCGCTGGGCACCCTGTCGCGCAAAGTCGCCAAACGATCACACCTCAAATTGAGTGAAGATCAGCAGTTCGAAAACATTGCTAAGGCGGGCCTGGCCAGCCCAGGGCTCGAGATCGAGATATTTGACGAAAACTGGCAACGCTTACCGCATGACGGTGAGTCGGTTGGCGAATTGCTGATTAGAGGCCCCTGGATTTGCTCCGAGTACTATAACGACCCGCAGCCAGAGAAGTTTCATGATGGGTGGTTGGTGACAGGTGATGTGGCCAAAATCGATGCCGAGCAGTATTTAATCATCGCAGATCGCTCTAAAGACTTGATCAAATCGGGTGGCGAGTGGATTTCATCTGTGGATCTTGAAAATCATATTGTCGCGCTCGAAGGTGTACGCCAAGCGGCCGTGGTCGCTCAGCCGCATCCGAAATGGGACGAGCGTCCTGTGGCCTTGGTCATTCTCTTTGAAGGATCCAACGTGACCCGCGAATTGATCATCGAACACTGTTCAGAACTATTTGCCAAATGGCAGTTGCCCGACGATGTCATTTTCGTCGAAGAGATTCCGCTCACATCCACGGGCAAGATTGATAAAAAAGTGATTCGAGGCCAGCTCGAGGCTGACGGCTACCAACTGCCTGATCTGCGCTGATCCACAAACCCTCGATATACTCCGATCCGGGCCTCTGCCCGGATTGGCTATTGGAATAGCCTATGGCTTTGATGACACTTGCCAGCCTCGCGGAACTGCCAGAGGGCAGTCAACTTAGGGTCGACCTCGAGGATCGGACTTTGCTGCTGGTGCATCTCGATGGCACCGTCTACGCGATCGACTATCACTGCACCCACGATGAGTTAGGCCTCGAAGGCGGCGATCTGCATAACGGCTGCATCACATGCCCTTACCATGGCGCTGAGTTTCGACTCTCCGACGGAGAAGTCTTGGCCCCACCTGCGTGGGAACCCCTAAAGACCTACGCGGTTACGGTGAGCGAACAATTGATTCAGGTGGATATTCCACAGTGAGTGAGCCTCTGGCAAAGCAACTCCTCGGCGAACTTTCGCTTGAACAACTAGACCTCGACATCTTCAGAGCGAATTCGGATACCCAACTTGGCGACCGATTGTTTGGCGGATTGGTTCTTGCCCAGGCGCTCGCGGCACTCCAATCAACCGTTGAGGATGATCGACCATGCCACTCGCTTCACGGCTACTTCTTACGCCCGGGCCGGGTCAATCAGCCGATTATTTTTCATGTAGATCGTATTCGAGACGGTAAAAGCTTCACCACGCGTCGAGTTAAAGGCGTTCAAAATGGCGAGGCTATCTTCAGCATGGACGCCTCCTTTCACGTATCGGAGCCTGGGCTACATCATCAAATGCCCATGGCAGATTTCCCCCAGCCTGAGGATCTCGAAGAGGACCGCGCCGTCGCGAGCCGCATGCCCAACCTCGGGGAGCGGGCCGTGTGGATGACTCGAGAGCGTCCGTTTGAATTGCGATCGGTTTACCCCATCGATCAAGCGCCCGCGGGCCGGGATCACCAAGCTGTCTGGGTGAAGTTCTTGAGCTCGGTAACGCGAGAGCAAGATCATCAGCTGCTCCTAGCCTATGCGTCAGACATGGGCCTCGTTAGCACCGCCTCGCTCCCGCACCGGGAAACGATTCAACGGGATGTACTGCAAATGGCGAGTCTCGATCATGCGCTTTGGTTTCACGAGCCATTCAATATCTCTGATTGGTTGCTCTACTACAAGGAGTCGCCGGTCAGCGAAGGGTCAAGAGGGATGAATCGCGGCCTGTTCTACACGCGGGACGGTCGATTGGTCGCATCGACCATGCAAGAAGGTTTAATGCGCGTCATCCGGC
>CAYZUV010000087.1:2014-5064 GCA_964481245.1 uncultured Pseudomonadales bacterium | reverse complement strand
ACCCCCTTTGAGGCGATTATTGAGAACGCCAAGCAAGCCGAGGCGGAAGGCTTCGATTCGCTTTGGATGGCCAATATCTTCGGCGTTGATGCCATTAGCACATTGGCCTTGATCGGCAGGGAAACCACACGTATTCAACTCGGCACCGCCGTGACACCCACCTACCCCAGGCACCCGACCGCGCTCGCGCAACAAGCACTCACCACAGCAGCCGCGTGCGACGGACGATTTAACTTGGGTATCGGGCTCTCGCACAAGCTTGTCATTGAAGACATGTTTGGTCTCTCCTATGAAAAGCCTGCACGACACATGCGGGAATATCTCAGCGTGCTGAGCCCCCTCGTCATGGGTGAGACCGTACACTTTGATGGCGAGCATTTCAGGGTCCATGGCGTCAAAATTGGTGTCCCAGGGCAACCGAAGCTACCTGTTCTTATCGCCGCCCTTGGACCAGTGATGCTCTCGATTGCTGGCTCCATGGCGGACGGCACCATTACTTGGATGACCGGTCCTAAGACCTTGGCGACTCACATCAAGCCCGTAATGTCTGATGCGGCAGCAGCAGCCGGCCGCCCAGAACCGGCAATTGTCGCGGGTTTTCCTATTGCATTGACCAACGAACCAGAAAAAGTCAGGGCGACTATTGATCAATCACTCGTCATATATGGCCAACTACCTTCCTATCGAGCCATGCTAGATCGTGAAGGCTTAAAAGGCCCGGGAGATTTAGCCCTGGTAGGCGATGAAAAAACGCTCCGAGCTGATTTGGCGCGATTGAGAGATATTGGCATCAGCGATTTCACCGCCGCCATCGAGTCCTCTGATGCAGAGATGGCAGCCCGAACTCGAGCCTTTCTCGCTGCTGAGTGTTAAGCCGCTTCAAACAGCGGCAGTACCTCTTCAACCAAGCGGCGGGTTTGTAGCATCACGTCGTCCGCACCATCCGCGATAGGAATCAGGACGAATTTTGAGCAGCCCGCCGCGATAAATTCGCGCACCCGCGCTGCAATCACCGCTGCGCCGCCAATGGCAAGCAACGCCATCGGATCTACATCGAGTCGAGCTGAAAAACCCTTGATGGCCTGTTGAGCAATGGGGTCATCGACGCTGCCGAATCGGAACGAAAAAGTCGCGCCGTAGTGATCGTCATCAATGGATCTCTGGTAACGCGTGGTCGCTTCTCTGATGGCCGCCACAACCTCTGCGGTATGGCTCGGCGTATCGATGCCGGCCAACCAGCCAGTGCCAATTCTCGCCGTTCGCTCTATGGCCGCCTGTGATCCACCGCCGATCCAAAGCGGGATTCTTGGATTAGCAGGCTTAGGTGAAATACTGGCGCGGTCATACTGATAGAACTCACCCTCGAAACTCACTTCATCTTCGTGCCAAAGCCTAGACACTAACGTGAGCGCCTCATCCGCGCGCTTTCCTCTCGCTTTGGTTGGTTTGCCCGTCGCGAGATAGTCCCGACTCAGCGCGCTGCCGATTCCAAACGCGGGAAGCAAACGTCCATCACTCAAACGGTCAATCGTCGCGCACTGTTTCGCCGTGATGAGTGGGTCTCGAAGCGCAATACTCGCCACGTTCATCCCAAAGCGAATGCGTTCGGTAGCCCCTGCGATTGCGGCCATCGCAGCCAGCGTTTCGAGATTGGGTTCCTTTGAGACCAATCGATCGGTCTGCCAAATCGAGTCAATACCCGACGCTTCGCAATAGGTGACCCAACGAAAATATTCCTTGCCCGTCTCAAAAGGGAATCGACCCAACCCAATACCAATGCCTATGGCCATCATTTGTCCCTAATTGCTGTTGCTTGAAAATCGACAGCCGTATCACTGCCATGTGAATAGTACGCAGGTCGCAAGCCCCTGTCTCTTCCAAACCCTCTACCAAGATTTCATTGGATAGGACTGACCGATACTACTGAGCAGAAGAAGTGGGGTTTATTCGGCACTCGGACCTAGCAAACACCCTTGCAGCAACCGTCAACCCACCTGAGCGGATCGCGCATCAGCAGTAGGAAATGCGAGTTCAGTCGACCGGTCACCCAGAATTCCGTTATCCTGCTCTTCCCTTCATTGAGAGCGCACCGTGAAAGCCATTGTCTGCGAAGCCTTTGCCCCACCCACTCAGTTACAGGTTCAAGACGTCCCTGAACCCGAACTCAAGTCAGGCCAAGTCATCATCGATATCAAAGCCACGGGTCTCGGTTACGTCGATGCGCTCATGGTCGCCGGGCTCTACCAGATCAAACCGCCGCTGCCATTCATTCCTGGCAATGAAATCGCGGGCATCATTACTGAAGTCGACCCCTCGGTGGCCCATCTCACCGTTGGCGACCGCGTGCTCGCTATGCCTTCTCGAGGCGGTTTAGCTGAGCGAATTGCCGTGCCGGCCAACCAATGCATTGCCATTCCAGACAACGCCAGTTTCGAAGCCGCTGCAGCCTTTCTAGTCAACTACTGCACCGCTTACCACGGCCTGATCACGCTGGCGAAAATTCAAGCGGGAGAATCTGTGCTGGTCCTCGGCGCCAGCGGCGGCGTTGGCACAGCCGCCATTGATCTCGCCAAATCGGAGGGCGCTTTCGTCATCGCAGCCGCCTCGACTCCAGAAAAATTAGACATGGCACGCCGGCAAGGGGCGGACCTCCTGATCAATTACAGCGAGCCGAACTGGCGAGACACGCTCAAGACCGACCTGGGCGATCGACCGCTCAATGTGGTCTACGATCCCGTGGGAGGCGATTTTGCTGAAGCCGGACTTCGATCGCTTGCGCCGGGCGGCAGATTCCTCGTGGTTGGGTTTGCCACAGGCACGATCCCCAAATTGCCCGCGAATCTGACGCTTCTCAAACAAGTGAGCGTCATCGGCGTCAACTGGGGCGGCCATATCGCCATCTATCCCGACCATTCAGCGCCCGTGGTCGAAGCGCTGGTGAATCGCATAGCAGAGGGTAGGATTTCGCCACTGACTGGCCAACACTTTCGCCTTGAAGACACCGGCATCGCCATGACTGCGATGCTCGAGCGCCAAGCCATTGGCAAGAC
>CAYZUV010000087.1:0-1914 GCA_964481245.1 uncultured Pseudomonadales bacterium | reverse complement strand
AAAGTGATCGGCCCATTGACCGATCCAGGCGCCCACGGAGCGGCAGACGCTGAGGCGTTTCATCTCGTCTGTCCCTCGCTCCCCGGTTTCACTTTCTCTGGTAAGCCGCAGACGCCGGGATGGGGCATCAATAAGATCGCTGCAGCGTGGGACGCATTGATGGTGAGTCTGGGGTACGACGCTTACCTGGCACAGGGCGGCGACTGGGGCTCCATCGTGACCACCGCCATTGGTGCGCAGAATTTGGGCCATTGCCAGGGTATTCATATCACCATGCCGGTTGTTGGTCCCGACCCGGAAACCATGAACGATCTCACCGAATTTGAACAAGAATGCCTCGCGGCCTATCAGTTCTACCAAGATCACGATTCGGGGTATTCCAAACAGCAAAGCACACGACCCCAAACCTTGGGGTACGGCCTTGCCGATTCTCCCATTGGTCAGGCCGCGTGGATCCTTGAAAAGTTTTACCAATGGATGGATTGCAAAGGACTGCCAGAGAATGTCGTTTCCATGGACGAACTTTTGGACAACGTCATGTTGTACTGGCTCACCGATTCAGGCGCTTCTTCGGCAAGGATATATTGGGAAAGCTTCGGCGATGGGTCTCTCCGAGAAAAACCAGTCACCATTCCAAGCGCGATCAGCATGTTCCCGAAAGAAATCTTTAAAGCATCTGAGCGCTGGGCCGCAAAGCGATTTGTTGACCTCCGGTATTATCAGCGCAGAGATAAAGGCGGACATTTTGCAGCTTTAGAACAACCTGAAGTATTTGTTCAGGAATTGCGCAACGCCTTCGCCACCATGTGACATTGAGATCGGCTGTTTTTACTTCCCGAGAAGACGTGGCCAAAGCACAGGTGTCGCCGATTTGTAGGCTTGATACACAGGATCATCGCCCCAGCGCTTGTTCGCGCCGTTTTCGAGCATTCTCACGCCGCTAACATGCACGAGCAGAACATAAACGAAGAGCGGTGAGATCAACGCCCAATGCTGACTGCCTTCTAATGCTGGGAACGCGATGATAGCGATGCCAATCCAAAGTAGGATTTCGCCCACGTAGTTAGGATGGCGTGATCTAGCCCAAAGTCCTTCAGTAATAAACGAATCTCGATTCTCGGGGTTCGCGCGAAATACCGTTTTTTGTCTGTCGGCAACGATTTCCACTGTCCAACCCAATGCCCAAAGCACACTGCCAAGTAGGGCATACCGGTCTAACGGCACCGCTTGATCGGATGTCATCACCGCAAGCGCCGCAGCCAGGGTCATCACCACCCAGAGGCCCTGAAGCGTCCAAGTCATTAGAAATTCCATAAAGTGATGCTTCATCGTTCTGAATCGGCGATCCTCGCCTGCTTTCGAGACTCTGACAAAGAGAAAACTGCCGAGACGGAAGGCCCAAGCCAAAACCATGGCGCCGAGCAATAGACTCCGATCATCGGCCGCACCCAGTGCAAGTGCGACCACCACCAGCGTGATGTAGGTCAGACTGCCTGTTGCGTCGTAGTAGCGCTCGGTCTTAAACACATAGGCGGGTATAAACATGAGCCACTGAACACCGAAGGCGACACAGACACATAAGGTCACGAGGTCAACGCCCCAGGGCGTCGCTGCTGAGCGCCCACCGAGCGCTAAGGTCACAGCAAACCCCAGGGCCAGAGCGATCGTAATGCCTATTACTGCAACGACGTTTTTTTGCGCGTCTCTCGTCATGAGTTTGCTTCCCTTCCCCTCGTGATGCAGGTTGTACGGCGCCTCAGCGAGGGAAGGCCACCCGCAAAAGATGGATCAAAACCCGTGAGAGGACCGGTCAACTTTCATTCGTCAGTCGCTCTGCAACAAAGATACGATGGCCGTCGGGGTCTTCAAGCACCGCCTCAAGGGTCTGCCAGGGCGTCTGCTCAGCATCACGAA
>CAYZUV010000086.1:0-9165 GCA_964481245.1 uncultured Pseudomonadales bacterium | reverse complement strand
TTGGTCTTCAACTGCAGCTTGCTCTATGTCTGAGCTCATGGTTACTCCTTGCTTCTCAACGACCGGCTCTGCTTAACTCTACCCGAGGGGACTATCGAGTCAAGCAGGATTTGATTGTTGCCCACGACATGCCCCTATACGACCGAATAGCCATGCGCTGGGAGCGCCGTCATGAAAAAAGACCGATTTCGAACGCTGCATGAGATTGTCAAAGCCGCGCGACTCAACCTCAATCAGACCCACTGGGATTATTTGGTCGGCGGCACCGAGACTGAGACGACGCTGCGCCGAAACCGGCATGCGATCGATACCAAAGCTCTCCGGCCACACGTGCTCAATGATGTGTCCGCCATCGACTGCGAAACTTCTTTTTTGGGCCATACGCTCTCTATGCCCCTATTACTGGCGCCCATTGGATCCTTGCAAGTCTTCGATCCAGGGGGTGGCGCCAGTGCAGCGCAAGGCGCAGAAGCCGCCGGCATTCTTGCGATGGCGAGCTCGGTTTGCACACCGAGCATTGAAGAAATCGCGGCCTCAGCCCAGGGCCCAAAGATTTACCAGCTTTATGTTCGAGGCGATGACGCTTGGGTCGATGAGATCCTCGAGCGCGTCACAGCAAGTGGCTATATTGGGTTGTGTTTGACCGTCGATACAGCCGTGGTCAGCCGCCGCGAGCGAGACATCGCAAAACGCGTCATCCCCACCTCTCAAGCTGCGGGACACGGGGATTTCACTTACCAAGCGAAACTTTCTTGGCGGGAAGTTGAGCGCCTCAAATCCATCTCCAATATCCCCATCCTGCTTAAAGGCCTCAGTCGAGTCGACGACGTCAAGCGCGCCCTCGACTTGGGCGTCGACGCCATCTACCTGTCGAACCATGGCGGTCGACAACTCGATCAGGGGCCTGGCGCGTTGGATATCCTTGAGAACGTCGTGAGCCATATGGACGTGCCCGTGCCCTTAATCATCGACGGCGGGTTCTATCGTGGTAGCGATGTGGTCAAGGCGATCGCGATGGGCGCCGACCTTGTTGGTCTTGGCCGACTGGAGGGTTGGGCGCTTGCCGCCGGCGGCGTGGAGGCCCTTGTCCAGTGCCTTGCCATCTTACGAGCAGAGATCATCGAAACCATGGCGCTCTGCGGTACGCCGACCCTCGCGGACCTGAATGCCTCGCTCGTCGAACCTGCGCCCTTGGTTTCTAACCCGGACGTATTATCGGCGTTTCCCTTGCTTCATTTGGACGAAGGGTACTAAGCCTACATTCCAACCCGTTTGCGCTAATCGGCATACTGTCGCCTTCCCGACCCAGGCAGGAAAGGAACACAACTGGAATGAACGGGAACACCAATGCCGAGGGCTGATAGTCCGCTATCCTCGGCGCCACTTATGGTATCGCGCGAGCAACCTCAGCGCCCACTCCGGTTTCGCTTTCTGTCGCCACTGCCCGGCGACTCGTTTATTGGCTTCTGACCAGGTTGGATAGGCATGAATCGTCGCGAGTATCTTGTTTAGCCCGAGCCCCCAGCGCATCGCTAAAACAAATTCTGACAACATCTCCCCAGCATGCGGCGCGACGATGGTCACGCCCAGCAACCGATCGGAGCGAGGCGGCGTTAATACTTGGACAAACCCGTCGCTCACGCCCTCGGTAATGGCTCGATCCAGATCGCTTAGCTCAAATCGAGTCACTTCATACGGCTGATTGAGTGCGTCGAGCTCTGCGCGGGTTGCGCCCACTCGAGCAATTTCAGGACTGGTGTAAATACAGCTAGGCATCAGACTGAAGTCTATCTTGAGTCGATACAGATCCCCGAAGAGCGCATTCACGGCTGCGGTCCATGCCATGTGGGACGCCGCGTGGGTTAACTGATATTGGCCCGTCACATCACCCACCGCGTAGATATTGGGGTAGTTCGTTTGCAGGTAATCATTCACCTCAATACGCCCCCCTGCCCCCAAGGCCAGCGACAGGGCCTCCATCGTCTGGCCGGGCACATCGGGTGCACGCCCAAGCGCAAAGAGCACGGCATCCACCTCAATGGACCAAGATCGTTCCTCTTCTTGCGTGGACACCACCTGCAACCCACCTTGCGCACTCATGCCCCTTAGGCTCGCATTGCAGAGCACCTGGATACCATCTGCTTCCAAACTTTGAGCCAACAGAGCACTGACTTCTGGCTCTTCTCTCGAGACTAAACGTGGCAACGCCTCAACCAACGTCACCTGACTGCCCAAGCGCTGAAAGGCTTGTGCCATTTCCGCCCCTATCGCCCCGCCACCGACCACCATCAATCTTGCTGGGCACGCCGATAGCGACCATAGATCGTTCGAGGTCAGGATCGGGACGGACAACGTGGTCGCCAGTGCAGGCAGTATCGGTGAGGCACCCGTTGCCAGTATCACGGCCCGCGAGGTGAAGCGCGCCTGCCCTGCTTCAATTTCGAAGGGCGACACCAGCTGGCCCTCAGCCTTGAACACATCGACGCCTAAGGCCCGGTATCGTGCTTCAGAGTCATTCGGTGCGATGGTGGCAATGGCGGAATGAACTTGGCGCATCACGGTTTCGAAATCGATGGAAACGTCACTTGCTTCGACCCCAAACTGAGCTGCACGATGAACCGTCGAGGCAACACCCGCTCTTGCCAGAAGCGCCTTGCTGGGCACACAGCCCGTGTTCAAGCAGTCTCCGCCCATCTCACCCGATTCAACCAGCGCGACCTTGGCCTTCAGCGTATTGGCAATCAGCGCTGCGACCAGACCGCCTGAACCCGCACCAATCACTGTCACGTCATAGTCGAACTGCGTTGGCCTCGGAAACGCTCGGTACAACTTGAATCGAGACCAACGGACCAAAAGCCACTTGGATATCCATGGCAGCACCGCCAGCAGAATCAATGCCGCCAAAAGTTCAGGCGCCATCACGGACTCAAGAGAATCGATCGTCGCGAGCTGCTGCCCCGCGTTCACATAAACCATGGTGCCAGGCGCCATGCCTACCGCCGAAACGAACGCGTAACGCGACCAGGGCATCTTTGTCAGCCCCATCAGCAAGTTGACCAAGAAAAAAGGGAATACCGGAACCAAACGCAGCGTCAGAAGATAAGAAGCGCCCTCCTTTTCGATCTGCATATTGACTCGATCCATGGCATCGCGATAGCGCTGACCCAGCCAATCTCGGAGAAGGTATCGCGCAAGCATCATGGCGATCAGCGCACCCAAGGTCGCGCTGAACAGAACGGTAACAACACCCAAACCCCAGCCGAATAGCGCGCCTGCGAGTAGCGTCATCAGCGCAGCGCCCGGAATACTCAAAGCCGTCACCAACACGTAGAGGCTAGAGAAAACGCCCAAACTGGCCAGAGGCCGCGCTTGGACCTCTGCCTGTAATTCCGCTTGCGCAGCTTTGACCGCCTCCAGCGTCAGCCAATCGCTCAATCCTGCTCGCCATACAACCACGACAAGCAGACATAGAAGAATCAGAATCACAGCTCGTTTCATGGGTTTTTAATCTTCATTATCTGCGCGTTTCGCCCGGGCAAACGCCCTCCACCTTTGGTTTATCTATCTCGTCGCACTGGGGTCTCTCGTGCGGGAGTGCGGGTTCCTGCGTTTCGGTCAGTCATCACAGGATTTGACCCGCGAGCCCAGCTGCTTGACTTAACCAAACTTACCCTGACGCCATCAGCGCGCGGGCTCTCAACGAAGGGTGCACTTATTTTCCAACTGTCCCTCAGACGACGCAGGTCATCTCATTATCGCTTGCTAGTAACACATTCATTTTACGTCGTTCTCTGGGACACAGCAGAAGTCCAAAGCCCGTCACGTCGATATTCCCGGGCTTTCTTACGCCTACCTTTGTTACTTCTGAAGGGCGATGTTGATCTGCTTGGGTATAATACGCTGCATTTCTCTCGAGAGTTTCAATGACGATCCATAACTGGCCAGAGCTCGAAGCCTTAGGACAAAGCCGGCCCACCATCAGCGCCGTGACTGCAGATCCTGATTGGCTCGAGTTGAGTGAAATCAGCGCGCCTGGCATTTACTATAATTTCAGTCATCATCAACTCAACCCCCAGATCTTAGCGGCCCTCGTTGATGCCCTTGGTCGGTCACCGTTCGCAGAATTGCGCCAGGCCATGATCTCGGGCGACGCGATCAATCTCACCGAGCAACGCGCGGTGGGCCATTGCCGGATTCGAACCTCAACTTTTATTTCCGATGATGTGACGCATGCAGCCATGCGCGCATTCACAGAAGTCGTTCGCTCCGGCGCGCATCGAGGCGCCACCGGTCAACCGATCGAGCACGTGGTGAATATCGGTATTGGTGGATCAGACTTCGGCCCAAGGCTCATGTGTCATGCCCTGGCGGATCTGCCGAGCGCCCAATTCTGCATGCATTTTGTTGCCAACGTTGACGGTGCGGATCTCGCCCGAGTCTTACGGCAATGCGATCCTGAGAGGACCCTCTTCGTCATTGTGAGCAAAACCTTCACCACACTGGAGACCTTAGAAAATGCGCGTCACGCGCGTGACTGGCTGAGAACAAGGCTCGGCGAAGACGTTGATCTTAGTTCTCAGCTCGCTGCGGTGACGGTGGCCACGGATCGAGCGCAGGCCTTTGGCGTCAATCCTCAGGCAATTTTTGGATTCAGCGAGGATATTGGCGGGCGGTTCTCTTTGTGGTCGAGTGTCGGCCTTGCCATCGCCCTGCATCTTGGCTACGACTCATTTCGAGCATTGCTTGCGGGTGCGGAACGAATGGATCAGCACTTCGTTAACGCGTCGCCCGCACAAAACATTCCAATCATGATGGCGCTGATCGCATTTTGGTATGGGACCATCATCGGTGCCGAATCCAGCGCCATCATCCCATATAGTCAGCGCCTCGAATTACTTCCCTCTTTTCTCCAACAACTGGAGATGGAAAGCCTCGGAAAGTCCGCGAGCCGGGAGGGTGACTCGCTTGAGTATCAAACGGGAGGCGTTCTGTGGGGCCAACCGGGCACCAATGCACAGCATGCCTTCTTCCAGTTGCTGCACCAGGGACGTGTTCTGATCCCCGTTGATTTCATCGGGTTCATCGAGGTTGAGCCCGAACTTCAAACGCAACAAGACCTCCTCAACCAAAATATGCTCGCGCAAATCAGTGCGCTGGCCTATGGAGACTTCTCAACTGACCCCCATAGACACTATCCGGGTAATCGTCCTTCATCGGTGCTCTTGTTCGACCGATTCGATGCGGAGGCACTGGGCCAACTCGTCGCGCTTTACGAGCACAAAGTCTTCACGCTCGCTGCGCTATGGAACATCAACGCATTCGACCAATGGGGCGTCGAACTCGGCAAGCGCCTCGCTAAGGCGATGGGTGAAGGGGCCACGCCAGAACCCAGCATTGAGCGAATCCTCAAGCGACTTTCATCAGCTCCGTGAGCGTTATCCACCGAGAACGCAAGAGGGGTAAAACGTACGAGGTACGGCAAGCTGGCGCCTCGATTCGCCTATACACCAACGGCGCCTTCCACTCTCAATGGAACCCGCGACACGTGTTCAGCGGCGCTGTGTGGGATCTTTTGAGTCTGCCGACACTCTTCACAGCGACTCCGCCGGAAAAAATACTGATGCTGGGCGTTGGCGGTGGCGCTGGCATCAATCAATTGGGCTTTCTGTTTCCGGAAGCACGCGTTAAAGGGATTGAGATCGATCCTGTCCATCTCAAACTTGCCAAACGATTTTTTTCCACGACCCGCTCTCGGGTGTCGTATGTTTTAACTGACGCAGTGACCTATCTTGATCACGCGTCTCACGACTTTGACGTCATCATCGATGATCTCTACCTTGACGCAGCCGGCGACCCGAAACATCCCGCCACTCACGAGTCGAATTGGACGCCCACGCTCATCAATCGGGTGAACCCCACGCTTGCCCTGATTAAGAACCATCTCGATCTCTCGCAGGCGAATGCATGGTCGAAAACCTGGCGATCGACTCTGAAACGCCACTTCGCCTCGGCCATCCAATTTCGCTGCGAGGGGTATAGCAACGTGATTTCGGCGCTTTACACGCATGAAATGGGGCTACCCTCACGACTGATATCCGCACTCCACGATCGACTCAAGCGCTACCCCTTGACGCCCCAAGCCCGCCAAAACTTGAAACGCATTCAGATCCAACGCCTAGTCTTTTGAGTCATTGAGCGTTCTCTGCGCGCGACCTCAAAAGATGTCCACGAGCGTTACGGCCTCAACGCCTCACATTCGCCATCGGCGCTGGCTTACTAGCGCGTACAAGCGATGGGTGTGGCGCTTAATCAGCCAGTGCCAGCAAGCGTCGTGATTGTGAAGCCCTCGGCCGGCGCAAGCGGTGGCCTTGTGGCATACTCCCTTGGTGAATTCCCCAACACCGAACATCCTCTTCATAACCGCGGACCAATGGCGTGGTGACGCGCTATCGCTGCTGGGTCACCCAGTGCAAACGCCCAATCTCGATGCGCTAGCGCAAGAGGGCACCTTGTTTGAACGACATTATGCCAACGCCGTGCCGTGCGGACCCTCACGCGCGAGCTTGCATACGGGGATGTATCTACAAAATCATCGCTCAGGTACCAACGGCACGCCCCTCGATCATCGATTTGACAATTGGGCACTTCAGTTAAAATCGGCCGGCTATCAACCCAGCCTGTTTGGCTACACGGATACCGCGCTTGATCCTAGATTTGTCGATGCCAGCGACCCTCGTCTACGCACCTATGAAGGACTCTTACCGGGCATTGACCCCGTCGTGCAAATGGGCACCTTTCCTGATGCCTGGGCTGAGTGGCTGGCAGACAAAGGGTACGACATTCCAGACCCCAACTGGCGGCTGTATACGGAAAAGAAACCGTCTATCGAGTATGAAGACGGCGGCTCACACGCTGCGCCGCTAGCCATACCCAAGGAACATCACGATACCCATTTCATGATCGATGAGGTCATGCGTTTCGTTGGAGCACAATCAGCACCCTGGTGCGTGCATCTATCGCTCTTACGACCACACCCCCCCTGGGTTGCGCCTGAACCCTATAACTCGATGTACGATCCGAACTCTCTCCAGACCTTTCATCGGGCACCGTCGCCCGAAGCCGAAGGGGAGCAGCATCCTTTCTTAGCTGCCATGCTAGCGAAACGGCATTATCGAGCGCCTCATGACCAGAAGATGGCCCGTCTTCGCGCCAGCTACTTTGGCCTTATGACGGAGGTCGACACACAGTTGGGTCGACTCTTTGGTTATCTCAAGGCCAACCATGTCTGGGAGGATACCCTGATCGTATTTACCTCCGATCATGGCGAACAGATGGGCCATCATCACCTCATAGGCAAGTTGGGATACTTCGACGATTCCTATCATGTGCCGCTCATCGTCCGCTTGCCTGACGGCGCGCTTTCGAACGCGCCCTCTCGAGTCGCAGCATTCACTGAACACGTTGATATCATGCCCACCCTGCTCGATGCCGTCGGACTGACGGCGCCCGTGCAATGTGATGGACACTCGCTCCTGCCGTTCCTGCGTGGCAATACCCCGCGAGGCTGGCGCCGAGAAGCGCATTTTGAGTATGACTTCCGGGATGTGGTCGACGGCGAGGCGCTCGAACAACAGCTTGATTTAACGCTGCATCAATGCATGTTGAATGTCATCCGTGGCGAGCGATTTAAATACGTTCACTTCACCCACCTGCCACCGCTTTTGTTCGACTTGGTCAACGACCCATTTGAGCTCGAAAATTTAGCCAACAGCCCGGAGCATCAACCGGTGGTTCTCGAATACGCGCAGAAACTGCTGTCTTGGCGGATGAATCACGACGAGCAGACGCTAACCGAATACGCGCTGACCGATGCAGGCGTGTCCCAGCGCCGTGCGCCTCGATACACACTCAATTAACTGGATCCTTGGTATGACTGATAAGCACCGAAATGACATTTACGGGGACGACCCGCACGGCGAGGCCGGGACAACACCTGCCATTCCGGCAGCAACGGTCGTACTCTTGAGAGAGGCCGAAACTGGCATTGAGACTCTGATGCTACATCGCACCTCCAAGGTCAGTTTTGGCGGTATGTGGGTCTTTCCAGGAGGGCGTATCGACCCCAGTGATCATGAGGGCATGTCAAGCGAGCTTGAAGCCGCCCATCAAGCTGCGGCACGCGAAACCCTCGAGGAAACCCAACTATCCGTTGATGCGAGCGCCTTCGCTTATTTCGCACACTGGACGCCGCCGCCCGGAACCCCTAAGCGCTACTCAACCTACTTCTTTGCCTGCAAGCTACCCGAGCAACACGACGTTGAGGTCGACGGCGAAGAAATTCAAAGCCATGCTTGGCTGTCCCCTCGTGAGGCACTGGCGCGTCACGCGAAAGGCGAAATCGATCTAGCGCCCCCGACCTGGGTGACCTTGTACCAGCTGACTCGGCATCAGCCGCTCGATGCGCTTTTTGAAGTTCTGGAGAATCAGACTCCGCGCATCTATGAAACACGCATCGCCACCGATGCCGAGGGCACGCGAATCGCGCTATGGACGGGTGATGCGGGGTACGAGGCCATGGATGCGAGCGCTGAGGGCACGCGCCATCGACTCATCATGACCAAAGGCGGTTTCAGCTTTGAACATTCCGATATCGCCTATTAACAGCGCAGTGAATCGGTCCAAAACTTTCTAAAAGGTGCCCGCCCCCATATCCATCGAAGACAAGTGCAAAGACAGGTGCCGATGGAAGACTTCGGGTTGTTCATACTGAAGCCAGTGACCACAATCGGGCACGATCAGAAAGCGCATCGCAGGATTTTTCATCCGCATTTCTTGCCCAATGCCTTCGATGTCGGGCAATGCTGGCGCATCCTGATCACCATAAATCACGCTGAGCGGACGATCGATTTGTCCGATTTGATCAATCACGAGGGTACTGGCGTAATACTGCGCACTGTTAAATCTCGCCATCTGGTGGTTAATGTCTTGGATATGGACCGCGCAAGCATCCACTCGTTCCGGACGGGAAATCATCAACAGTTCTAAGTTCTGTCGCTGCGCGGAGAGTACTTCCTCGCGGGACATGCCCCGATGACGGCGAATCAGTGGAAGACGCTCGGCTGGCCTTTTCCTTACGCCGAGCGACGCGGGGCCAACAAGAAAAAT
>CAYZUV010000085.1:2562-9297 GCA_964481245.1 uncultured Pseudomonadales bacterium | reverse complement strand
ATGCCCGTAAAGGCATTGAAATGTTCCGAAAGGTGGAAGTGCCGATTCTGGGCATTGTCGAAAACATGAGTACGCACATCTGTTCTGCTTGTGGTCACGAGGAAGCACTTTTCGGTTCGAAAGGCGGTGCATCCATCGCGTCTGAGTATGGGGTTGAATTGCTTGCTGAGCTGCCACTAGAGATGGGCGTTCGTGAGAGTGCCGATCAGGGCGTGCCTTTGGTGCAATCTGCGGGTCAAAGTCATCAAGCGGAGCGCTATCTCGCGCTTGCGCAAGAGGTGCTTGGTCGGTTGCACGAGCGCTCGGAGGACTCGGGTTTTCCCGAGATCGAAATTGTCGATGATTAACATTTGGGCTCGGATGTCCCCCATTGAGCTTTGAATAGAGATCATCGCTGGGGCACGTGAATCGAATAAGCGAAAGCCGGCAGCTCAAAAAGCGTATGGAGGTTGGAGAGCGTCATGAGTATTAAAGCGGATCGTTGGATTAGAGAGATGGCGGCACACGGCATGATTGAGCCGTTCGAAGCGGGCCAGGTTCGCGGCGGTGAAGGCGGGCGGGTCATTTCTTATGGCACGTCGAGCTACGGCTACGATGTGCGTTGTGCCGATGAGTTTAAAGTGTTCACAAACATCCACTCTGCCACAGTGGATCCCAAGCATTTCGACGAAAAGAGCTTTGTTGATATTCAAAGTGATGTCTGTGTCATCCCTCCAAATTCTTTCGCCCTTGCGAGGACAGTGGAATACTTTCGTATACCTCGATCGGTTCTGACCATCTGCTTGGGCAAGTCTACCTATGCTCGATGCGGAATTATCGTGAACGTGACCCCCTTGGAGCCAGAGTGGGAGGGGCATGTGACGCTCGAGTTTTCAAATACCACCAATTTGCCTGCGAAAATTTATGCTAATGAAGGGGTCGCGCAGATGCTGTTTTTCGAAAGCGATGAGATCTGCGAAACGTCCTACTTGGACCGTGGGGGTAAATATCAAGGCCAGACTGGAGTGACCCTACCCAAAACTTGATCACTCTTCGAGCTTGACGGGTTCTCCTTCAATTGAGGCTGCTTGGAGTTCGAGGCTGAAACTGTTGCGTCCGTCTTCTTGGATAAATCGAATCAACATGTATTCAAGCGTTGGCGCGAGCCACAAGGTGGTTCGCTTGTCGGGGTCATCATTCTTCTTTTCTAGTCTGAGCGTTTGGATGGGCCCAAGCTCGGTGGTCAGTAACTCGCGTTCGGCAACTTCGAATGCGTATTGCTTGATGCGGCCGCTATCAAAAATCTCGTAGGTCCAAACCCCTGTATTGATGTCATCTTCATTGGCATTGAATAGATCAACCTGCAGCTGAAGTTGATAGAGTAAGCGGTCAGAGAAATGCGCTTCTCGGTTTAGCGAATACTGATCGTTCTGCGCCTGGTCGGTGACCACGCCCTCTTGCCAATCAAAGTGCAAATCCTGTGTTTTGTTTTTGCCCAGGCCCGTTCGTTCGTATTGGTATCGAAGCGGCTGGAGCGCCGTGCCTCGCGTTCTGAAGGTCGAAGTCTCATTTAGTTTTGCGAAAAGGCTCAGCGCCTTCGAGGAGAAGGTGTAGGTCGACGATTGATCTTGCTGAATAATTTCAAGGCTTCGAATGCCAGTCGCTGAGATGGGCAGGCCTCGATAGTCTGCGGTGTAAGTCGCCTCGAATGGCCTCGGTAGATGGGCGGCTCGCGCTCCCCCTGGCGCCATTGACTCTGCCTCAACTACGTCGGAAGTATTGATTGAAGCGCTGGTGGAACCGACCACGCCTGCCAACAAAAAAATGCGGATCATTCCTGCCCCTATGCGGGCTAGGAGGCCTCGACAATATAGGCAGAAGGGCCTTTGTCTCATCGCAGATCTCGCATACATTGGACGCAATTGGCTCATATTTACTCAGTTACATTCGAAGTCATCATAGGATTGCGCATACAATAGCGTGGCCGTGGACGAGTTTTGACATTCAGTTATGAAGTGGCCGAATCGATGAGCACTGAATCAAAACCTTGAGAGTAAATTGACCGTGTCGATAGTTATAAGAATCTCATCAGGTCTAAAAAGTTCCCTCATGATACTGGGGGTCATCGGTTTAGTCACGATGATGGGTCACGCGAATGCTGTGATTTTGGATGATCTCTATGTGGCCGAGGTCCTAACCGATTCCCAGAACGATCTGCAGCGTCGTCGTGATGCGGCGGCTGGGTTACGTCAAGTTCTTATCCGTGTCTCCGGAGATCCGAATGCGGACGAGCGGCCAGCGGTTGCCGCTGCCCTCAGGTCACCTGAACGTTATTACACCGAATTCAGTTACCGGCGGGGTGACATGTCAGGCGCCGAAGATCCAGATGAACAGCAGCAACTGATGCAAATTCGCTTTGAACCGAGCTTGATCGCGGAATTGCTACGTGATGCTGAATTACCTGTATGGGGCAGCAATCGACCTTCGGTCCTTTTTTGGATAGCGAAAGAATCGGGTGGACAGCGAGAGGTTGTTGGCGAAGCAAGTCTCGGGGCATTTGCTCAATCTATACGGCAACAAGCCGGCGTTCGCGGGGTACCGACCTACTTTCCACTCTGGGATCTTGAAGATGCTGGGACGGTGACCCCTTCAGAAATTTGGGGGCGTTTTCTGGACGATATCGAGGCCGCCTCGGAACGATATTCACCCGATAAAATTCTTGTTGCGCGTGTGGAACAGCGCTATGCCGGGCAGTGGCACGTGGATTGGTCGTTTGGTGGCAATGGTGATTGGCGCGTAGGGACTCTCTTGAGCGAATCTCAATCAGAGGCGGCTGTTGCTTTAGTGAATGAAATTGCTGCCCTTCTGAGCGCCCAATATGCCGCGTCCTCTTCGAAGAATGCGATCAGCTTGAAGGTCGAGGGCATCTCGTCGATTGCAGCGCTAGCGAACGTTGAACGTTATCTCAATCGGTTGTCTTCGGTACTCAATGTTCAATTGAGAACTGTGAAAGGCGATCTAGTCACCTTTGAGCTTAGTACGGAAGGGGATTTGCAGCAGCTCGTGGATTTAATGGCGTTGGATCGTGATCTGATGTTGCTCAACCAGGATTTGAGGTCGGGCACGCTTTGGTATCGGTGGAGTGGGGAGGCGAATGCTCGGAACTAGTCGAGCTCGCCTTACAATTGGATTGTTGGCAAGGCATTGCGCTTGCCGACTCGCTGACAGCCTGATGGGTCTGCGCTTGGTGTGTTGGGTTGAGCCCCAGTTAAGCCACAGTTAAACGCCAGGTAAGACAAGTTCATTGGGTTGGTGATTCTGGGTTTATGGTGGTGGCGCCGAACCCAGATTGAGGGCGTGCACTCCTAAGTGCGGCCTGATGTGAAAGCATTGAAATGTGGGCGATGGATGAGCGCGTGCAGAGATAAATAGATTGTCTACAGGGTTGGATCGCTCCTTATTTTTCCTCCCGGGAAGGATTCCAACAGGTAAGCAAGGCAAGAGAAACACAAGGCAAAAGTTATGGACAACGAGCCAACGTCACACAAATCGATGCAGTTATCAGGCAGGGCCTACCTGATCACTGGCCTGATGGTTGCCGTATTTTTGTGGTTGCTCAGCCCCATCTTGACGCCGTTTTTCCTAGGCGGATTGATTGCGTATTTGGGTCACCCAGTCGTGGACCGGTTACAAAGCAGAGGACTGAGCCGTGTTGTGGGTGTTTTGGTGGTCTTTCTTCTTGTGATGCTTATGGTGCTCGGACTGATGCTGATGGTCTTGCCCCAATTTATAGCCGAGCTCGGTATTTTGCTTCAGAAAGTCCCGTTGATGCTGGATTGGGCGGGTGATCAATTAGTATCGAGGTGGTCTGGTTCGTTCGGAGATGCCGTCGGCGCGTCGGTCAATGTTCAAACACTCAGCGGCTTGGTCACCGATTGGGGACAGGTACAGAGCTTGCTGATGACCGGGTTGCGAGAACTGTTTAGTTCGGGGGCGGCGGTGCTCAGCACGCTCGCGACGCTCGCCTTAACGCCCGTGGTGGCGTTTTATTGGCTGCGGGATTGGCCGTTGATGGTGACTCAATTACAGCGATTTGTCCCGCAGACCTCGTCGGCAAAGGTCCAAGTGCTCGCCACCGAGTGTGACAGTGTCTTGAGCGGATTTTTCAGAGGGCAGCTGATGGTGATGATCGCGCTTGCGGTCATTTACTCGGTTGGATTGAGTCTATTGGGACTCAAAGGCTCACTCGCGATTGGTGTAGTGGCGGGACTTTTTAGTGTGGTGCCTTACTTGGGCACCGTCATTGGTTTGCTGATTGGCGTTTTGGCTGCCCTCTATCAATTCCAGGATGTGCTGCATCCTTCCCTGGTGCTTGCCGTATTTTTGGTAGGTCAGCTCTCAGAGGGCATGCTGCTCACCCCTTGGTTAGTGGGTGATCGCATTGGTCTTCATCCGGTCGCGGTGATTTTCGCTCTGATGGCTGGAGGGCAACTTTTTGGCTTCGTCGGCATTCTGATCGCTTTGCCGGTGGTCGCTGTGCTGGTGGTTGCAGTGAGACATCTGCTGCTTGATCGGCTGACCTTCGAACCCAGGCCCGGCGTGGAGAATGAGTCAAGCGCGACGTCTTCAGACGCCGCCTCAGACGGTGTTGTCCAGGCGCCAAATCCTCGGCCTGAGGATTGAGTCGGTCGCCCCCATGACTGAGCAACTGATTCTACAGCTCCCGCTTAGGCGACGTTGGACGCCGGAGCGTTTCGTAGGCGATGCGCTGCAGGATCTGCTGTCAAGCGCTGAGGCTCTGCATTGGATCGATGGCCCGGAGAGTGCCGGGAAGTCGCACCTTTTGGTCGCATTGTGTCAGCAAGCGGAGCGGGAGAATCGCTCGTCGATTTACATTGATCTCGCAGTGACTGAGGGGGCTGAGGCGCTCACCGCCATTCACCAAGTCGAAGTGATTGCGCTCGACAATGTGGATCGAGCGCTTGAGGATCCTCATTGGGCTTTAGCGCTTTACGGGCTGATCAACGGTCTTCATCAGCAGGGCCAAGATGTCAGAGCTTATTGGGCGGCAAAAAAACCTGCGTCCGATTTGAAGTTTGCAACAGAGGATCTGGCATCGCGTTGTCGGGCGATGTTGCCCCACTCATTGAATGTGTTGGACGATGATCAGAAAGTAAAGGTGTTGCACCGAATCGCCGAGGATGAGGGGTTTGAGCTGCCACCTGCCGCGGCCCGTTATTTGATTGAGCGATCGACCCGAGACCTCACCGCGTTGGCGCAGGTCTTGAATCAAGTGGCTTCCGCGAGTCTGCGAGATAAACGAAAGGTCACTCTGCCTTTGGTGCGGCAAGTGATGGCTCAACAACGATGAAGGTCGTCCTAACGGGGGGTGGCAGCGCTGGGCACGTAACCCCCAACATCGCCATCGCCGAGCAATTGCGTGATCGAGGGGACGAAGTGAGTTACATCGGCTCCCGCCACTCGATGGAAGCCACGCTGGTTCGAGACGCTGGCTTGCCGCTCACCCAAATCGCCTCAGGAAAACTTCGTCGGTACTTTGATTGGCAAAACTTTACCGATCCCTTTCGAATTCTCCTGGGGATATTGCAGGCGCTTGTTGCTTTACGGCGTCTGCGTCCCGATGTGATTTTTTCGAAAGGGGGGTTTGTGGCGGTGCCCGTGGTTGTAGCCGCTTGGATCGTTCGAATTCCCGTGATCGTGCATGAGTCTGACGTCACTCCGGGGCTTGCAAACCGATTGTGCTTTCCATTGGCCGCCCGCATATGCATTAATTTTGAGGCAACGCGCGGCACGATCCCTCAGCGGTTCTTGCAGGCAGGACGGGTTAGCCATACAGGAACACCGCTTCGAAAGGCCTTGAGAGACGCCTCCGCCGACCGAGGTCGACGCCTCTTAAAATTGAATGATGATTCCGTTAAACCGTTGTTGCTCATATTTGGTGGCTCGCTGGGCGCAGAAAGGATTAACGCCTTAGTCTTTGAGGTGATCGACCAGTTGCTTGAGCGATGGACCGTGGTCCATGTAGTGGGGCAAAAGGACTTTTCTTGTGCGCCCAAGGCAGAAAATTACTTCGTTTATGACTATGTAGGGGATGCTTTCGGCGATCTTCTGGCCGCAGCTGATTTGGTCGTCAGTCGGGCGGGCGCGAATGCGTTGTATGAACTTCTGGCCTTCAAAAAACCCCACCTTTTGATTCCCCTAGGAGCAAAAGCGAGTCGAGGTGATCAGATAGAAAATGCTAATTTGTTTCGAGAGCAGGGATGGTCTGATGTGCTCTTTGAGCAGGATGCCAGCCCCTCTGAGATGATTCGTGCGATCAACGAACTCTGGGCGATGCGAGCGCAGAGGATTCAAAATTTGGCTCGGGTCGAAGTCGGTGACGGGACGGGGGCAGTCATAAAATTAATTGACGAGGTGGCTTCTAAGAAAGTGTGAGGCTGGCGCTGGTGAGTTGGCGAGCTGGGTCACTAGGCGTCATGGAGATGGCCGACTGGATCTGAGCGCTCTAAAGTCGAAGCGACGGAACCGAATTGACAGAACCGAATTGAATGGCCACTGACTGAAGTCTGATGCTTTGTCGGCACCGCAGCGAAGTTGATTTCGGATGCAGCGAGCATGCAATCCATCGGTTTGTGTGGCGCATATCAGAGTGATTGAAGGTAAACACACGTCAAGCTGGCTTCAAACCGTCAAGATAAACTGACAGCGTCAGATTTGTGGGTATAGGTTTGGGTA
>CAYZUV010000085.1:0-2462 GCA_964481245.1 uncultured Pseudomonadales bacterium | reverse complement strand
TGGGTTTCGGTAGGATAGAGACACAGAGACGCCCAGCAAATTAAGAATCGGAGGACACCGCACGATGTATTTCAAATTAAGTGGCACGAGGTCACGGCAATCGCTCCCCACTTTCCGATTTAGGCATGCGTTTTTGGCGACTCTATTCACTCTGACGGGTTTAAACCCAGGGGTCTATGCGAATTCGGATGATTATTCGGTGGTCCAGGCGCTCAACCAGGCCACATCAAATTACGAGGCGATAGCGCGTCAGATCTGGAATTGGGCTGAGGTGGGGTATCAAGAACACCAAAGCAGCGCATTGCTGCAGCGGACCCTGAGTGACGCGGGGTTCAGGATCGAAGCGGGCGTCGCAGATATTCCGACTGCTTTTGTTGCAACCTACGGTCAGGGGGAGCCCGTGATCGGCATTCTTGCCGAATTCGACGCGCTCCCTGGCATAACCCAGAGCGCTGCGCCAACAAGAGATAAGCGGTCTGATCAGATTGCCGGGCATGCGTGTGGTCACCACCTATTCGGCACGGCATCTTCTGCAGCAGCCATCGCTGTACGTCATTGGCTCGAGGCAACGGGGCAGTCGGGCACGATTAGGCTGTATGGAACACCCGCAGAAGAAGGAGGCTCTGGAAAGGTTTACATGGTTCGGGCGGGGCTATTCGATGACGTGGATACCGTTCTGCACTGGCACGCGGCGGATCGAAACATGGCGAATCCGGGCACGAGCCTTGCCAATAAGTCTGCAAGAATTCGGTATACAGGCCAATCCTCCCACGCTGCAGCTGCACCTGAACGGGGGCGTTCGGCACTTGACGGTGTGGAGGCCTTGAACTTCATGGTGAATTTGATGCGAGAGCATGTGCCTCAGGAAACGCGTATCCATTATGTGATCACGGACGGGGGCAAAGCGCCGAATGTAGTGCCCGATTTCGCGGAGGTTTATTACTATATCCGCCATCCTGATGCTGAAATTTTGAAGGGCCTCTGGGATCGAGTCATGACCGCGGCTGAGGCAGCGGCAATGGGTACCGGGACTCGGGTTGCCGTAGAAACCATGCATGGCAACCATAGTTTGCTGCCCAATGAGGCACTGGCAAAGGTGATGCACAAGCACCTATCGGCGTTGGGCGGATACGAGCTCGATGCAAAGGAGCGAGCATTTGCCGAGAGGATACAAGCCTCTTTTGGTGTCAGTGGGGCCATACCCGCCTATGAGGGAGTGATCCAGCCTTTTAAATTGGAGGAGGGGCGAGGCTCAACCGATGTCGGTGATGTCAGTTGGGTGGTGCCCACCACAGGGTTGACAACCGCCACTTGGGTTTCCGGCACCTCAGCCCACAGTTGGCAAGCCATTGCCGCTGGTGGCATGAGCATCGGAACAAAAGGAATGATGCTCGCGGCGAAAACTTTAGCGCTCACAGCACAAGATTTGTTCGAGGAGCCATCGACACTGGCCATTGCGCGAGAGGAGTTTGATCAGCGTCGAGGGCCTAATTTCAAATATGAGGCGCTCCTGGGTGATCGTGCCCCCCCACTGGACTATCGGGGTGTTCCTAAGGACTGATGACTCTCTAAAAGAATTGGCGTGGCTGACATCGCCGTGCGTGGGCGGAATGGCAGATTCAACGCCGATTGATCGCCGTCGCGCGCCAGCGCGAATCAGTTTCACGCCTGTCACTGAATGGTCACATGGTCTTGATTTAGACACCCTTCGAGCCTCTCAGGGCGCTGAGGTCACGCGTAGAATGGGGATGGGGCGTGTGGGCGCATGACTCCCTTTGCATTTTTGGCCGACCCTTCGTCTAAGGTGCAGTCGATTCGCCGGTCAATTGCCGGTGCAACGTCGATCGGCTTGCCAAGCATTTTCCAGTCGTGAAACAACCTGATTGGGGCAAGTCGACCCAGGCCTGAATCACCTGTTTCGTTGACCTTAACGGTGATTCCGCGACCATTTTTAACTTTGTGTTGACTAGTGTATTACATAAGTAATACACTAGTTGGCGTTGGCTCGAGGTGCTCACCGTCAGAAAACGACAGCCCTCGCGCCTGATGGGTTTTCGTGTTTGAGCGCGACGTTCGATGAGTGAGGTTATCGATGGCGATTCAGTGGAACGACAAGGATCCGATCTATGTTCAAGTGCATCAGCATTTGGTGAGTCTCGTGATCGACGGTGTGATCAAAGAAGGTGATCCGCTGCCTTCGGTGCGGACGATAGCGGAAGATCACCGAGTCAACCCGCTAACAGTGAGTAAGGCCATTCAGCGATTGGTGGACGATGATGTGGTTCAAAAGCGACGGGGGCTCGGTATGTTCCTAAAAGACGGGGCTTGTGCTCGGTTGCTCGATATAGAGCGGTCTCGATTTCGTGCTGAAGAATGGCCCGTATTCAAAACCAAGTTAGACCGCTTGGGTCTTTCGCTTGATGATTTAAAGACATGAGGTTGGAAATGAATTCTATTGTGCA
>CAYZUV010000084.1:0-9298 GCA_964481245.1 uncultured Pseudomonadales bacterium | reverse complement strand
TCCCGCCATCGATCACCAGATCCACTTCATGCTCAAGCGTTTGGCGAATATCGTAAGGGTCGCATTCTGGATAGGCTTGATCTTTCAACACCAAGGTCGTGCTCAGCAAGGGGCCGCCTAATTCTGAAAGAATCAACTGAGTGATTCGACAATCAGGTACGCGCAGACCAATGGTCTTACGCTTGGGTTGCACCAGCCGCTTCGGCACTTCCTTCGACGCCTCAAGAATAAAGGTGAAGGGGCCAGGCGTGGCTTTGCGTAGCAAGCGATAGTCAGGGTTTTCTACTTTTGCCAGCATCCCAAGGTCGCTTAAGTCTCTACAGATCAAGGTACATTGATGATCTGCACTTAGGCCTCTAATCCTAAGCATGCGCGCCAGTCCTTCTCTGTTATCCATATCGCAACCGAGCGAGTAGGCGGCATCCGTCGGATACGCCATGATCCCGCCTGCCCTCAAAATATCTGCCGCTTGTTTGGCTAGTCGGGACTGCGGGTTATCTGGATGCATCGAGAAAAATTGGCTCATAGAGTCCTCCGGGTAATGACGCGACCAGCGCGCCCACTCAAAGTGTAACGGTTTAATGGAACGTTTGAGAACGAGTTAGCGTTCCGGAAAAGCCAGGGGTTCCGATGAAACCCATCGTTGGCTGGCACCCTGATTTGCTCACATTCAACGCTGCGATGGTTTGCGCTATGATTTGCGACCGTTTTCACGAGCTGACGCTATGCACCAGCTGATTGAACTTGGTCCCGTCCTGCTCTTTGTGGGCACTTGGATCATCAGTAAAGATATATTCCTCAGCACCATGGTGCTCATGGCGGGCGTCTCGCTCTTTGCCGCTTACGAATTCACCAAGCAGCGCAAGTTACGGGGCACGACCCATCTCTACCTTTGGTCAGCGTTGATCCTCGGTGGACTGACGTTGGCGTTTCGAGATGAAACTTTCATCTTGTGGAAACCTACCATTGTGAATTGGATCTTGGCTGGGATTCTTTTTGGTGCTCAACGCTTCGCTCGCAAACCTTTATTCAAACTGTTATTGGGCAAACAGTTGCCGCTCCCCGAAGCAGTTTGGTTCAAATTAGGATACGGATGGAGCCTAGGTTTTTTTGTCGCAGGTGCGCTTAATTTGATCGTGGCCTACAACTTCAGTCTCGACTTCTGGATCGCCTATAAACTCGTGGGAGGCTTCGGGCTCACGCTCACCTACCTGATCAT
The DNA here is from genome assembly GCA_964481245.1 of uncultured Pseudomonadales bacterium. GTDB lineage: Bacteria > Pseudomonadota > Gammaproteobacteria > Pseudomonadales > Azotimanducaceae > UBA9926. Next base: position 8,079 of record CAYZUV010000084.1, on the reverse strand, counting down.
CATGATGACTTATCTCTACCGGGGGGGATTCCTCCAAGACATCGAAGAACTCGGTCAGCCCACCACCTCTTCCGACCATATTGGTTCATCAAAGGACTAACCGCATGCTGTACGTCATTCTTGGCCGAGATCGAATGGATAGTCTGAGCAAACGGCTTGAAGTGCGCCCCAATCACCTGGCGCGAATTGACCCATTGGTTCAAGAGGGTCGAATTCTGCTAGCAGGCCCTATGCCTAATGTGGACGCTGAAGATCCCGGCGATGCAGGCTTCTCGGGCAGTCTGATCGTCGCTGAGTTCGACTCGATCGATCAGGCCAGAGCATGGGCCGAGGCAGACCCCTATATGACTGAGGGCGTGTTCGAGTCCGTTGAGGTTTTTCCATTTAAGCAAGTGCTGCCATGAGTTCGACGGCGAAAAGGTTCGATCAGCGGCCACGGCATCACCTGACGCAAAGGCGCTGCCTCCAGGTCTCGCTACTCGCCTTGGCCGCCATGATGTGCAGCGCTTTAGCAGACACGGTTTATATCCACGATATGCTTTATGTGCCGCTTCGCTCGAAGCCCGAAACGGACGCAAACGCCGTTACCAAGAGCCTTGCCAGCGGGACAGCGCTTGAGCTGCTGATGCGGGCCGAGAATAGCGACTTCGTTATGGTTCGCCATCGTGACTCGAACGGCGAATCCACCGATGGCTACATTCACCAGCAATACCTCACAAAGGCGCCTGTGGCCGCCGCTCGACTTGAGGCACTCACTAGTGAGAACCAGGCGCTTATCGATCAGGTTCGCCAGTTAGAAAACGATTATGCAACGCTTGATCAAGCCCTGGCTTCGCAGACTCAACGTTACGCTGAGACCAATGAGGCACTCACGTTGGCGCAAGTTGAAACCGAACGAATGCGCAAGCTGAGTCAAAGCGCGGCTGAGCTGGATGCCGATCGCACTCGCCTCGAACAACAAAACGCCTTAATGGTTGAGGAAATCTCTGACTTGCGCAGCTTGGAGAGCAAAAAACAGGCTGAGATTCAACAGCAGTGGTACCTCATTGGCGTAGGCTCGGCGCTTGGCATGGCCCTGATGGGATTCCTTTTGGGTCGGCGGATTTATCATCGACGATATTCTGGAGGATGGTCTTAATGACAGTCCTCAGCGTCAATCTCAACAAAATTGCCCTGATACGCAATTCAAGGGATACGTCGATCCCCGACGTGGTTGAAGCTGCGAAAACGTGTATCGAAGCCGGGTGTTCGGGCATCACCGTACACCCTCGGCCCGATCAGCGGCATGTTCGGGTCGACGATGTTTACCGATTGGCCGAATTTCTCAGCGACTACCCTGAGATCGAGTTCAATATCGAGGGTAACCCCGAAGCAGGACCTGAACCGAATGGCTACCCTGGCTTCCTGGCACTGATTGAGGCAGTCAAACCAGCGCAGTGCACCTTGGTGCCCGACGATCCCTATCAACTCACCAGCGATCATGGTTGGGATATCGAGCGAGATGCCACCAAACTGACGGGATATGCTCGGCAGCTTCACAGCTGGGGATCAAGGGTCAGTGTATTTCTCGATGCCGATCCAGCACAGCTCCAGCAAGCACCAATGACGGGCATTGATCGAATCGAACTCTATACCGGCCCCTATGCCGCGGCAGCAAACCTTAATCAAGGCAACGCGGCGATCAAACCCTTCGCCGAAACCGCTCAATTAGCAGAGGCCTTGGGCATTGGCGTAAACGCGGGTCATGATTTGAATCTCGAGAACCTCGCGGCGTTTAAGCAGGGTATTCCCAACCTTCTTGAGGTCTCAATCGGTCACGCGCTAGTCACTGATGCCCTCTGGATGGGTCTCGACACCGCGGTCAAACGCTATCTGCAGTGCCTCGAATAGCGGAGGATGAAGTCCCAGAGGTGATTTCTGACACTTTAACCTCAAATCATAAGGCAGTATGATCTGGCCCCTATTTTTAACGACTTAGTCGAGTTCATCATGACGGTTAAACTGATACTCGCGGCGATTTTGGCTCTCGTTCTCTTCGTCGCGCTCGCTTTCTTCGAGAGCCAAAGCTTGCAATTGCCATCAACGACGAATGATTGGGGCAAGCTCGCGATCTTATTCCTCGGCGTTTTGGTCGCCACACTATTAGGCGGTTCTAACAATAGCGTGTCAGACGAAATCGATGACGACGATCTCGTTGAAGACGACGATGAGGACGACGATGCCGACTACGAAGCGGGCACGGTGAAATGGTTCAACACCAAAAAAGGCTATGGCTTCATCACGCGAGAGAACGGTGAGGACTTGTTCGTTCATTTTCGCAACATCAAGGGCCGAGGCCGCCGCAGCCTGAACGATGGCGAATCCGTGACCTTTGTGGTCATCGAGGGCGACAAAGGCCTTCAAGCTGACCGGGTGAGCGCAATCTAGGCACGCCCTATGGCCGACGTATTCATCCTTGGGCCTAGATCGGAGCTCGAGTCACTCTCGATTGACGACTCGCCTGAGGACGCGGGGTACTGCCTCTCCGCAGGCCCCATCGACAGGGAATCTCGCGCAGTGCTCTACGCCCAGCTCTCGGGACTCTTCATCGATGACGCGCTGGTCCATGAACAGTATGACCACGCCATCGGCGATGAAGGGCCCTATCTTTTTGGTCTCTCGGACGAAATGCGAGATCTAATCGCGGATATCGACGATGATCAAAATGATGTCATCGTAGGTGATTGGCTTATGGCAGAGCCCATGACTCGACACGAGCTCGAACTGGTGGATTTGAGTCAGTTCCTCTTTGATTTAAGCCACTTTTGTCAGCTCTCACGCCAGAGCCCTGAAATTGGCGTCTTCATTCTGAGCGAGGGCTAAATCTGTGGCCGTTTACTCAACTGACATGGGCAGACTTTGCTCAACCTGCAATCAGGCCGTCAACGCTTGCACTTGCAAAGCGACCGCTCAATCAGTGATCCCATCTGGGCCGATCCGAATTCGAAGGGAATCCAAAGGACGGGGCGGCAAGCCTGTGACGTTGATCTCCGGGCTGCCTCTGGCTTCCGAGGCAAAGGCGGTGTTGGCCAAGACGCTACGCAAGCAATTGGGGGTAGGTGGCAGCCTGGACGGCGATGACATTTTGCTTCAGGGAGATCACCGTCCGAGCGTCCTGAAGCTCCTGCAAAAGGCCGGATACGAGGCGAAAATCAGCGGTGGATAGACACGATCTGTTGATCTCTAGCGCCCATCTGAATGATCTTCTAGCCGCCGAAGAGTCATCGCTCATTATCTTTGATTGTCGCTTCAATCTCATGAATCCAGATGAGGGCCGGCAACTTTACGAGGACACTCATATCCCAGGCGCCCATTACCTAAATCTTGATGAGGACTTGTCTGGCGAGGTCGTAGCAGGCGTCACCGGGCGCCATCCGCTGCCAGACTTTTCGGTTTTGGCGTCGCGTCTCGCGTCGCTCGGCGTTTGCGACGAAAGCGATATCGTGGTTTACGATCAAAGGCAGGCCGGCTATGCAGGGCGCTGTTGGTGGCTGCTCAGGCACTTGGGCCTGTCGCGCGTTCGCGTGCTAGACGGTGGATTCGAAGCTTGGCGCGCCGCGTCGGGCGCTTTGAGCCGGGGCGCGGCACACACGCAGCCTCGCGCTTGGACACCCAAGCCCGGTCATACGCCAGTTGCTCATCGAGACGATGTTGTGAGTTTGTCTAAGGCGAGCGCACCCAGCTTGTGGCACGAGCCCTCATCGCGAGAAGCCGCGCCTTTCGAGCAGTTGCTGGATGCTCGCGACCTTCAGCGATATCTCGGTCATCATGAGCCTATTGATTTAGTGGCAGGTCACATTCCGGGCGCGCTCTGCCGGCCCTTCGTTGACAATCTGGATGAAGCAGGCTGTTTTCTGCCGGCGGAAACGCTCAGGCATCAATTGTTGAGCTTGGGCTTGAACGAGAGTGCCAAGGTAACCTGCTACTGCGGATCTGGCGTCACTGCAACCGTAAACATGATGGCCCTACTTCTTGCTGGATTCGACGAGCCGGCGCTTTACGCAGGTTCCTTCAGCGATTGGATTACCGAGCCCCAGTATCCCATTGGCGCAGCGAATGCCCGGCTATCGCGCTGAACCCCCAGAGATCACATGGTCAAAAGGTCAACCGTTTAGCGAACGCTTTGAGGATCACTATTGGGCAAAAGGCAACCCCCTCGCAGAGAAAGCCTTTGTCTTCCCGGCGCAACATGACCTCGATCACCGCGTTCAATCAACTCAGCATTTCACCCTGGCTGAGATCGGATTTGGCTTCGGCCATAACTTTCTGCTAACGGCCGAACAGTTTCTCAGCGTATCGACAGATGCAACGCTTCACTACTTCGCGTTTGAGCGTTTCCCACCGCCAGCGCGCACTCTGGCAGACTATTGGGCAACACGGCAGATACCCCTAACCCGCGAGTTGATCGACCGCTACCCAAATTCGATCAAAGGCTGGTTTCCCGTCTGGTTGCATCCTCGCATCCGTCTGATCTTTATTTTCGACGACATCAATCACGCGCTCCCTGAGCTTGAGGCGCAAGTCGACGCCTGGTACCTAGATGGCTTCAAACCTGCAACGAATCCCGAGGTATTTAACGCTTTTGTCTATCACCAGATGTCCCTGCGCAGTAAACCCGGCGCAACTTTGAGTTCCTTCTCAGTCGCCGCGAGCCTCAGACATGGCCTGACCGCTGCTGGTTTTGATGTCATGAAACGCCCAGGCTTCGGTACAAAACGTGAGCTCCTGTTCGCTCAGAAACCGGGCCACTGGGCGCCCACGCCTAAACTGACGCCACAACCATTGATCATTGGCAACGGTTTAGCTGGGACAGCCATCAGTCAAGCGCTGACGCGGTATTCGATCCCGCATCAGCTGTTGACATCCCACCAGGCGAAAGGGGCCTCGAATCAACCCGCATTTAATGTTTATCCCCAGTTGTCTCTGGTTCCTGACGATAGAGCCTTGTTCTCATTGGCCGCTCATCACTTCACGCGTCTTCACTCACTCGAATTTGAACCAGCGCCCATGCACTGGTTGAGCGCCGACCCCGCAAGACAAACGCGCATGGCGCGATTAGCGCAGCACCTCCCCGACGACCTGTTATGTGATCAACAAGGTCAATTACGCTTTCCCACAGCGGGTATCTTACGCTGGACGCCAGCAGACGCCGCCGAATGCGACATCCGCCAAATCAGAGAATCGGATACCCATTGGCTTGTTCGTTCCAAGGATCAACACGAGCTCACAACGGACACCCTCATCCTTGCCACTGGCGCAGAGACGACGCAGTTTCTTCCCTGGTCGATGAAACATATTCGCGGTCAGTCCATGGTGTTCCGGACGTCGACCCAACTTCCGAGGCTTTATTCAGGGGATTTCGGATTAACGCACCTCGGCAAAGATCTTTACTTAATTGGAAGCACGTACACGCTTGATGACCAATCGATCGAGCCGAGGGATGAGGACGCGTACGCGCTGTCAGCAAAGCTCAATGCTCATTTTCCTGGAATCAAGATCATTCCCACCGCTCAGCACACGGGGATTCGAGTGGCCTATCCAGACAGGGTGCCCGGCTTTGGAGAAAGTTTCACTCATCGCTTCACGCAGCCCTCTTGGCAACACATCGATCAGGCCCGCTCCTTTGTTCATGAGGAGCCGGAATCGAACTGGATCTTCCAAACGCCAACTAAGAGCAACGAGGCCCTGCAAGGCCCACGCTGTTTCGCGAGTACCGGGTTTGGCTCTCACGGCGCAACGCACGCGCTTCTTGCAGGCGAGTCGATTGCCGAGCACTTGGCTGGAGCACCAAGGAGCCTACCCCGCAGCATGCGACAACGCTTTCGACCCGATCGCTTTGACCCTCGAAGGCCAATGAAAAACTAGGGGATCAAACGAACACTGATGACGTCTTCGACTTTACGAAGTACACCAGCAAGTTCCTCATCTGGCGCTGCTTCAATATCGATCAGGTTGTAAGCCAGGTCTTCTCGACTCTTGTTGATCATGTCAATCACGTTGATATTTCGGTCCGCCAAAATACTAAGGACCGACCCCAGCAGCCGCGGCACATTGCGATTCACGATAGCGATTCGACTGCCCATCGCACTGCGCTCGAGGCTAACGGCAGGGAAATTCACTGAATTCTTAATATTGCCATGCTCTAAAAAGTCGATCATTTGATCTGCGACCATCATGGCGCAATTCTCTTCAGCTTCGTCGGTGCTCGCCCCTAAATGAGGCGTTGCCAAGATGCCTTCGAGACCCAACAATTCCGGCGTCGGGAAATCTGAAATGTATTGGCTGATTTGCCCTGACTTCACGCCCTCACGAATAGCCTCTGGAACCACCAACTCACCTCGAGCGAAGTTAAGCAGCACAGCGCCTCGTTTCATGCCCTCTACTTGAGTGGCATCGATCAAGCCTTCGGTCTCAGGAAGTGCCGGAACGTGCAAGGTCACCATATCTGAGCGCGCCAGCAACGCAGCCATGTTTTCCATTCTCTGCACCTGGCTCGACAATCGCCAAGCTGCCTCCACAGAGATTGCCGGATCATACCCCAGGACATTCATGCCAAGTCCGAGCGCCATATCCGCAACCATGGACCCAATCGCTCCGAGGCCTACAACGCCCAAAGTTCGGCCTTTGAGCTCAGACCCCTTGAATTGCTTTTTGGCAGCCTCTACTTCCTTGTTCAAAGTTGCCTTGTCTTGCTCCGCAGACAACTGATTCACATAGTCAATGCCTTGCACGATGCCTCGACGCGAGAGCAAGAGACCGGCCATCACCAATTCTTTCACCGCATTGGCGTTGGCACCCGGTGTGTTGAAGACCACGATACCACGCGCCGACATGGCTTCAACGGGGATGTTGTTGACCCCTGCGCCGGCTCGGCCGATCGCAAGCAACGCATCACCGGTTTCTTCCAGCGAGAGCTTATGACTGCGGAGCAAGATGGCATCCGGCGCTTCGATGCGCTCGCCTAGCGAGTAATTGCCGCCATCGAATTTCGACAAGCCTTTCACCGAGATATTATTCAGTGTTCGTATCTGAAACATGCCATGGCCCCAACGAAAAAGGCGCTATTGTACACGCCTCAATCAGCCCAAAGTGCGATTCTTTTCAAGGGATGCTTGAAGCGGACTCAGGACAGGCGACGACAAACCCCTTGGTGGCCGAGGGCTCAATTGAAACTTGGCCTTTGCACTCAACTCACTCATGGCAACCGATCATAACAATGACGGCGAATCAAAATGGTCAGACCCACTAAGCCACCCGCGACACCAAGACCGAGAAACATCTGAAAGCTTTGAGACAAGATGGCGCCCTCGCTGCCCAATTCCGGGTTACCCGCGAGCCGAGACCAGAACCAATCCGTCATCGCCGCTTCACGCAAAAGCGCATTTTCAATCAAGGTAGCGGCAAAAGGCACGCCCAGCACCCAGTACAGGGGATTGCGATTGGCCCACTGCGATGCAAGTAAGGTCCAGGCAAGAAATGGCGCAGACCAGAGCACTTGAGTGACAACCAAAGCAATAAGATCGAATAGGTTCGCGCCGTAGGCCGCGATCGCAGCGAGCAATACCCCAGACAAGGACATCAACCATGTCGCGGCGACCGACGCGATGACCGTCATCACGCCGCCAACAGCCCAGCCCACGCCAAAATAAAAAGCCGGGATAACGAGCCAACCAAGCAAACCTTTGATCAGTACGGTCTCTGCATCAGACACCGGCAACGACAGCCAAAACAAGATGCTGCGATCCTGGCGTTCTTGGTACAGGGCAGACATCAGGTAGCTCCAACCAGCGAGCAATCCCAAAAATCCAAACCCCGCGGCCACGGCAGATCCCATCTTGGCGATTGGCGACCCCATATTGGCTAGATCTACGTCACCACCATCAACCTGAACATCCGCCATCCATTCCCCAGAATTAGAGAGCAAAAACTCATTGCCAAGTAACGCAGAAACAAGGGATAGAATCACAAGCAACCCCGCGAACCCCACCGGCAATCGGTAGGAGAGCACGGGGTGCTCCCATATTTCTTTTCGGAGCAGAA
>CAYZUV010000083.1:0-9419 GCA_964481245.1 uncultured Pseudomonadales bacterium | reverse complement strand
TTCGACCAATGGATTATGAGTCCACTGCTCTAACCAACTGAGCTATAGGCCCGCACCGACATTCTAACTTTTCGAGATTCGATTAGCGATGGGTTTGAACCAGGAGGGCCTGCCTCTTATAGTTGGACTGCTTTTAATGAATGATGAAAGCAACGTGATACCGAGTGGACTTGATCGTAAGTGACAGGTACCCAATAGGATCGATAGATTCAGCAAGCGTATAGCTGATTGCCTAGTGAATGATCCCCTGACTGTCTTGTCTTCTTGCCTGTCTAATGAGTGGATAGCGTCGCAAGGGTTGCGACGTGTTTTAAGACGATTTCGAGGAGGACGTCATGATTTTGTGCTTGGATGTGGGTAACACGCAGGTGTTCGGGGGCGTCTTCAATGAGGGTCAATTGGTTACTCAGTTTAGAAGAACCTCTCAGTTGCGCAGCAGCTCCGATGAATTGGGCGTGTTTTTTAGGAGTGTCTTGAGGGAAAACGATATTGATCCAAGCGATGTTAGCGACATTGTCATTTGCAGTGTGGTGCCGGATCTCAACTACTCTCTGAGGGCATGCGCTCAAAAATATTTCGCAATTGATCCCCTGGTCCTCAGGCCAGGGGTCAAGACTGGACTTAACATTGCTTACCGGGACCCCAAAGAAGTAGGCGCTGATCGAATCGCGGATGCCGTCGGGGCTATGAAATTATTTCCCTCGCGCAATCTCATCGTTGCTGATTTTGGAACGGCCACCACGGTCTGTGCAGTCACCAAAGACAAGACATTTTTAGGGGGAAATATCTTGCCAGGCGTGCGTTTGGCTATGGAAGCGCTTGAAATGCGAACTGCTCAGTTACCTTCCGTCGAGATTGTGCCGATGCAATCCGCGCTGGGGACCACCACGGTCGAGAGTATTCAGTCGGGACTCTATTGGTCTAATGTCGGGATGATTCGTGAACTGGTAGCGCGAATTACCGCGCAGGTGTTTCCTGAGGAGCCACCATTGATTATAGGCACGGGTGGCTTCGTGCATTTGTTTGCGCAGGAGCGAATTTTTGATCATATGGTGGGTGACCTGATTCTGACGGGGTTGCTTGAAATTCTATCGCTCAATCGGCGATAGCACCCCCTTCGACCGAGGGTCTTGCCGTTAAGTGATGTGCCGCGCCGTGCTAAGTTGAGTCGCCCAACCGACACGATCGAGATATTAAGTGCAGTAAAAACGAGGATGAGAGCCGGTATGTTGTTAAAAAATTTGAGAGTTTGGACCGGGGAGGACGCGACCTATAGTGACGACTTCAATGCCATAAGAATCCTCGAGGATGGCACGTTTGAACCGATGCAGTCAGATGATGCTTGGCCGGGTGAACTCGCGTTGGATTGTCAGGGTCTAACTGCACTTCCCGGGCTGATCGATGCGCACGTCCATCTTGGCCTCGATCCTGAGGTGACCGACCCCTTTGCGCACGGCAAGTTGCCTGAGGCAGTTCAGCTCGATGCTATCCGGCATCGAACGAAGCTGATGCTACAGGCCGGGATTACCACCGCTCGAGATTTGGGCGGGGGCGCTTGGCTCGAGCTGACAGTGCGTGATGAGATCCGATCGGGCAAACATCAGGGCACACGACTGCTCTGTGCAGGGCAGCCGCTTACGAGCCAAGGCGGGCACTGCCACTTCTGGGGGGGCGAAGCAACGACGCTGGAGGAAGCGCTGGCTGTTCTTGATCGTCAGCACTCAAGAGGGGTTGATTTGATTAAGATTATGGCTACTGGCGGCAGTATCACGCCGGGCAGTCAACCAGCGGACGCGCAATTTGATCAGACATTAATGGATTCTGCGGTGAATCATGCGAGAGCGCTCGGTTATGAGGTAGCTGCACACTGCCATGGTGTTGACGGCATTCGCCATGCCGCGCATGCGGGTGTGACCACGATCGAGCATTGCTCTTGGGTGGGCCCCTCTGGTTGGGGCAAACACTTTGACGCCGACGTGGCCGCGGAGATAGCTGCCAAGGGCATTTGGGTCTCGCCGACTGTCAATTTAAATTGGCGCCGACATCTGAAGAATCCTGAGGGTCTAGCCGCGATACAGACTCGGTTTCGCAAAATGAAACAAGCGGGCTGTCGATTCGTTGCCTCAACGGATGCGGGGATTCCCAATGTGTATCATGCGGATCTGCCGAAAACCTTGGATGTATTTTCAATAATGGCGGAGCTCAGTCCTGCAGAGACGTTGACCGCCGCGACTCGTCATGCGGCTGACGCGTTGGGTGTTTCTGATCAGTTAGGCCGGATAAAGAAGGGTTTGAGTGCGGATCTGATTCTTGTCGAGGGAGATCCGTTGGCATCGTTGCGGGATATCGAGTCGCCCATTGAAGTGTTCTTGAACGGCCGCGCCACGCTGGGGCTGTTTGCAAAATGAGCCTTCGGTTGTGCTAGCCCAGTGATCCGGCTCGTCTTTGGACGGCGCACCGTCATCGTGCGTTCAGGGCAGCTGTGCGCGTTGACTTTTGCGTCTCCTTTGGCGCGAGTACAGGGTTAGTAGCATGCTCGGCCCGAGCACCGTGTGCCTGATGCTCTTTCTCTATGTAAGCCAGTCAGCGGAAGGAGCAACCGAACAAAAGGGGCTGCAGAGAATGGCAACATCCCAGGCAAAGTCAGACGACTCTGCGTCGCCGCCTCGATTGCAAGATTTTCTCGCCGCATTTGAATTGAAGTCGGGAACTGAAACGGCCGACCAAGATTATTTTGATCGCATGGTGGCAGCGGACGATGTTTTTGAGAATGATCAATTTCTGAGCCCAGTGGAACTTGAAATGGCGCGTGAAGTCGTGGAGCGTCTTCGTGACGTGGAGGCCTTTGTGGGTCACGGCCGATTCACGACACTGAGTTTCAAGACGGTGTTTAAGCATTCCGCAGGATTAGCCTCGCGTCGTTTTACCGTTGCTGATATTCGTTTTCTGCGAGACATTTTTAATAGATCCTCTGAATTACTCGGCTTCAACGGCCCGCGCATCTCGGATCAATTTCTTGCGGGTCACCCGCAGGACGCGTTGATCTTCTATCCAAAGTACGGCGAGTATCTTTTGAGCGGTGAGGCGAGCGGGCAGTTCGAGCGGCTACAGGCTGAGCTAGGAGCATCGGTGATGCTGACCTCGGGCTATCGAGGCCACCCGAAACAAATGTTGCTCTATCTGGAAAAAGTAGTTGAATCAGAGGGTAATTTGTCACTGGCTTCGAGAAATCGAGCGCCCGCGGGGTATTCATTTCACTTTACAGGAGACTTCGATGTGGGTGATGTGGCGTTGGGTGAGCAAAGTTTTTCTCGTCGATTTCTAAAAACGGCGATTTACCAGTCGATGCTTCGTGCTGGCTGGGTTAAATGGCGCTATCCAAGTCACAATCTTTTGGGCGTTCGGTTCGAGCCGTGGCATATCGCTTCTGTTTGCGCCGAGATCGCGTGCTCGGGTGGGTGACTCAAGTACATGCTGAATTTTCAGTGCTCCAGAATTCGGCAAGAAGACGCCGAGTCTAAACCGACGTAAAATGGCGGGTAGGCGTTCATTCTGAATTGGCTAAAAGGAATCGGATCGAAGCCCCGCGTGCCCGATCTGCGAGGCCGTAGGGAGTGGGACAAAATCCTCAAACCAAGCGAAAATCTTGGTGATAAGCCGAATACTGTAAAGCCGATCGAGTGGTTCTCTGCGGTCGACGATCCTCGGCATAAACAAAGTGAAAGGGAGCAAGTGATGCACACAGGCCAGAAAATTAATCTCGTCTTTGGGATTTGCCTACTACCGATATTGTTACTGAGTCCACTCGCCTACAAAGCCGATATGATCGATCTCATGGCGTCGCTTGGCGGCGTGATGCTCTCGGTTGCAGGTGGCGCTTTGAATCTTGTGGGGCTTCTCGTGCTTTTGGTGTTCTTCAAGATCAAAAACGTGTCGGTCAGTCGTGGCGCCGCCATCGTCGCAGCGTTATGCTCGATTCTCCCAATTGTGGTGATGGCGCCGCATATTTCAAGCGCCCGTGCCGTGCCGCCGATCCACGATATTACGACGAATCCAATGGACCCGCCTATGTTTCATGAGGCTGTGAAGCGTCGTATTTATGCGGCTAATGATCTGGCGTTTGGAGATGCTGAGCACACACCTGATCAAATGGAAGCGCTGCATGAAACCTTCTATCCGTACCTTGAAACGAAAGTGGTGACCTTGGAACCGACTGCTGCGCTTGCGCGGGCTGAAGCAGTGCTCCGGGATATGGGGCTCGAGATTATTAACGTGAGCGAATCGCTGGGGGTCGTCGAGGCGACTGATACCACCTTCTGGTTTGGGTTCAAGGATGACGTCGTAGTTCGGGTGCGCTCGGAATCGGATCGGTCGATTATTGACGTTCGTTCCGTCTCGCGCGTGGGCCAGAGCGACTTGGGCGTGAACGCGGCACGGATCAAGACGTTTCTCGATGCTTTTTGACATCGGTGTCGATAGAGGGAGGCTGTTGGGCTAGAGTCCTAGAAGATGTCGAAGAATCCGGTTCACTTGCTGAGGGTTGGCTTGGCCCGACGTCTCTTTCATAACTTGACCAACGAAGAACCCCATCAGTTTATCTTTGCCTTCGCGTAAGTCATTGGCTTGCTTGGGGTTTTCGTCAATTAATTTTTGAATGAGCGGCTCTAGGGCGTCAGCATCAGAAACCTGTTTGAGACCCTTGGTCTCGACATAGGCGCGCGGCGAGTCTGCCTCCTTTGACCATAATGCTTGGAAGATCTCCTTAGCGATCTTTCCAGAGATCACGTCTTGTTCGATCAATCCGATGAGCTCGACGAGTTGACTTGGAGAGACAGGTGCCACCGATATCTGTGTTTCTGTTTCATTGAGTTTTCCGATCAAGTCGCCTTTGATCCAGTTCGCGGCTGTCTTGGGCTCGGTGACGCCTTGCGCGACGGTTTCGAAGTAGTTGGCAAGTGCCAAATCATTGGCAAAGAGTCTCGCGTCAGCCTCGGTCAATTGGTACTCCGACTGAAAACGTGATGATTTCGCATCGGGCAATTCAGGCATGTCGGCTTGAATTTGATTGATGAATGCGTCTGAAAGTTCCACTGGCAGCAGGTCGGGTTCTGGAAAATACCGGTAGTCGGTGGATGTTTCCTTGCTGCGCATTTGTCGAGTCTCTCTTCGATCGGGGTCAAAGAGTCGAGTGTCTTGGATCAACGAACCGCCTGACTCAAGCGTCTGGATTTGGCGTTCGATTTCAAAGTGGATCGCTTGCTCGAGGAATCGAAACGAATTGAGATTTTTGATCTCACTCCTCACACCCAATGTCTCTTCGTTTGCACGTCGCACGGAAATGTTGGCGTCGAATCGAAGCGAACCTTCGGCCATATTGCCATCGCAGACATCGAGATAGGTCACCAGTTGGTGAATTTTTCGTGCATAGGCCACTGCATCAGCGGCTGACTTCATATCCGGTTCGGAGACAATTTCTAGGAGAGGTGTGCCTGCCCTGTTAAGGTCAATGGCGGTGGCATCGTCGTAGGCGTCGTGGACTGACTTGCCAGCATCTTCCTCGAGGTGCGCTCGTGTAATTCGAATAGTCTTTCTTCCTTCGTCAGCCTCGATCGTGACTTGACCTCCAAGGACAATGGGTTCATCCATCTGTGTGATTTGATAGCCCTTGGGCAGGTCCGGGTAGAAATAGTTTTTCCGGTCAAACTTAGACACGCGGTTAATCCTTGCGCCAATGCCTAGCCCAAATCGGACGGCTTTTTCGAACACGGCGCCATTGGCCACAGGAAGAACGCCGGGCAGGCCCATGTCAATGAAACTGGCCTGTTGGTTTGGGGTCGCCCCAAAAGCGGTTGCGCTGCCAGAAAATATCTTCGATTCGGTATTCAGTTGCGCGTGGATTTCGAGCCCGATGTCGACCTGCCAGCCGGGGAAGTTCGTCATGCCTAATCCCTCGGGTGCTGGTTATGCCAATCGGTCATCTGTTGAAACTGATGAACACAGGAAAGTAGTTTGGCCTCTTGGAGATGAGGTCCGACTAGTTGCAGGCCAATCGGCAGCCCGAGGCTCATCCCTGCCGGGAAACTGATGGCTGGTAGGCCGGCTAAATTGGCTGAAATGGTGTAGATGTCTTGCAAGTACATGGCCACAGGATCTTCGGTATTCTCACCCAGCGCAAAGGCTGTGGTTGGCGTGGTTGGCGTCAGAATCATGTCCACATGGTTGAACGCATCTAGGAAGTCGCCTTGAATGAGTCGCCTGACTCGTTGGGCCTGTTTGTAATACGCGTCATAGTAGCCAGCACTGAGCGCAAAGGTGCCCACCAGGATTCGTCGTTTGACTTCATCACCAAATCCCTCGTTTCTTGATCGGAGGTAAAGATCCTGCAGATCTGTTGGATCCTCGCAACGATATCCAAATCGAACGCCATCGTATCGAGCAAGGTTCGCCGAGGCCTCGGCGGGTGCGATCACGTAATAGGCGCCCACACTGTGATGATGGTGTGTTAACTCAATTTCAACAAAGGTTGCGCCCAACGTTTCGAGCCCTTTTCGGCAATCCTCAAAGGCCTTAACAATCGATGCGGACAAGCCTTCGCCCAAAAGTGAAGTAACAATGCCAATTCTCACGCCCTCAAGCGGCTGTCGTATCAGGGTGCTATAGGGATCGACAGGGACAGTCAAGCAAGATGAATCCTTTTCATCGTGACCGGCCATGGCTTCAAGCAAAAGCGCAGCATCCGCCGCGGAACGCGCCATAGGACCTGCTTGGTCGAGACTTGAGGCAAAGGCGATCATGCCCCAACGTGAGATCCGCCCGTAAGTAGGTTTGATACCCGTTAGGCCACAAAAAGCCGATGGTTGACGAATGGACCCACCGGTATCTGTGCCCGTGGCCGCAACACAAAGACCACCTGCGACCGCAGCAGCCGAGCCCCCGGAGGATCCGCCGGGAACCCGCTGTTGATTCCAGGGGTTCTTAACGGCGCCAAAGTAACTGTTCTCGTTGGATGAACCCATCGCGAATTCATCCAAATTGCATTTACCGAGGCGAATGACGCCTGCTGCAGCGAGATTGGCACTGGTGGTCGAGTCAAATGGTGGGCGATACTCTGCCAGCATTTTTGAACCGGCTGTCGTTCTGACCCCTTCCGTACAGAAAATATCTTTCTCCGCAATGGGAATGCCGAGCAGCGGCGCTCGTTCTCCGGCCTGCAGCTTTTTGTCGATCATTGCCGCGGTCGAGAGGGCGCGCTCGTGCTCAACGGTGATGTAGCTGTTAAGGCTGGGATCTAGCTGATCGATGCGGCTGAGGAAGTGCTTCGTGAGCTCAGTCGCTGAAATTGCTTTGCTGTCCAATGCCTCTCGGAGCGATTGAATACTGTCAAACTCGACGCTCATTCGATGACCCTAGGCACCAGAAAGTAATGATCCGCGTGCGACGGGGCAAAATCCGGAATCGCCCCGGAATGATCTGACTCCGTCACTTGATCGGATCGCAAGGGTTGCTGAATCGACAAAGGGTGAGCCATGGGTTCAACGTCCGTCGTATTGACGGACTGCAAACCGTTCACCAAGGTTAGGACGTCATTCAATGCGGTTTTGACGGCCTCACGGTCTTGCCCGGGCACACTGAGTTGTGCCAGCTGCGCGACTCGGTCAAGCGTTGGGTCGTCGATTTGGTGCCCCATGCCGTGCTCCAAATTTAAAAAAGCGCTCATGCTAATGTTTATGCCATCTTGCTGCAACGCGCCTCGAACCCCGGCTCGCTGAGCTTAGGGCGCCCGCATCCGGACGAGTTTATCGACATGATTTAAAAAATGTATGGAGAACAGTATCTTAAATACGAATTGCTTGTCACTGATTAACTCGAGGTGCTAGAGTTACGCCCACGTTGGCGTCATCAAAAGCCGTTTGGCCCACTTGCCGATCGGCGTCAAAAGTTGCTCAGTGGAAACTCAGCAAAAACGTTCGCTGCTTGATTCTACTTAACTTAATCGATCCTAGTGATGCGGGTGGATCTTCATGTTTAAACGGATTCGAGGCTTGTTCTCCAACGATCTTTCGATCGATTTGGGTACCGCCAATACGCTGATTTACGTCAGGGAAAGAGGCATCATTCTGGATGAGCCTTCCGTGGTGGCGATTCGGCAGCACAACAATCAAAAGTCAGTTGCGGCTGTGGGCGTTGATGCGAAACGTATGCTGGGTCGAACGCCTGGGAATATCACAGCGATTAGGCCACTGAAGGACGGCGTGATTGCAGATTTCCAAGTGACGGAAAAGATGCTCCAACATTTCATTAAAAAGGTGCACCAAAACAGCTTTATCCGACCCAGCCCGAGAGTTCTTGTGTGTGTGCCGTGCCAGGCGACCGAAGTCGAACGACGCGCGATTCGAGAGTCGGTCATTAGTGCTGGTGCCAGAGATGTGCGTTTGATAGAGGAGCCCATGGCTGCTGCTATCGGTGCGGGATTGCCGGTGCACGAGGCCGTGGGGACCATGGTAATTGATATCGGTGGCGGTACCACTGAGATCGCTGTCATTTCCTTGAACGGTGTTGTTTATTCGCAGTCGGTCAGAGTCGGCGGTGATCGCTTTGATGATGCCATTATTGCCTATGTTAGACGGACGCAAGGTAGCCTGATTGGGGACACCACGGCCGAACGCATCAAGCAGGAAATTGGCACAGCCTTTCCGAGTGATGTCGTTAAGGAGATCGATGTCAGGGGCCGCAATCTTGCGGAAGGGATCCCGCGTAGCTTTACCCTGAATAGCCACGAGATTCTTGAGGCGCTGCAAGAGCCTCTGCACATTATTGTTCAATCTGTGAAAGGTGCGCTTGAACAAACGCCGCCTGAGCTTGCCGCTGATATTGCCGAATCAGGCATTGTCCTAACCGGCGGGGGTTCACTCTTACAAGGTCTGGATCAGCTGCTGGCCAATGAGACCGGATTGCCTGTCATTGTCGCAGAGGATCCCTTGACTTGCGTTGCTCGGGGTGGCGGTAAGGCGCTGGAGTTGATGGATAACATGGGCTTGAGCGATCTCTTATCAACCTAAAGTTCTCGTCCTTGAAGCATGGCGAGTGAGCGCATGCTGAACTCCCAATCAAGGGCTAAGTAAGAGGCTCACTTGCCTTGAGTACGCTGTTCCGCAAAACACAACAATCAACGCTTTTGGCAGCGAGCCTGCTCCTGATCTGTGCGATCCTGGTGTGGACTGATATCTCGACGCCTCGATTGCAGCCTCTTCGTCAAGGGGTGTTTGCAGCGGTTGAGCCGATTATTTTGGTCGCACACGCGCCAGGGAAGTGGATCGACGCGCTTGGGTTTCTGGTGTCGACCTACCTCGATCAGTTCGAAGCCATCGAACAATTGGAAAGAGAAAACTTTCGGCTTGCGGCGCTGTCCACGCGCATTG
>CAYZUV010000082.1:8008-9466 GCA_964481245.1 uncultured Pseudomonadales bacterium | reverse complement strand
GAACAAAGACGTCATGCCAGACACTAAGACCCAGTTGCTGATCATTGATGATGAGCCCCGCATTCTCTCCGCACTCGCTCGGATGCTGAGATTGGAACCCTTGGGTGTTGTGCTGTGCGATACCCCAATGGCCGCGATTGAGCGTGCAAAAAACCAACCCTTCGACATTGTCCTATCCGATTTCCGAATGCCGGGAATGGACGGTATTGCGCTAATGAAAGAGTTAGCCGCTCTGTTACCTGAATCCACGCGGATCCTGATGTCTGGGAATGCAGACTTGAGAACGGTTATCGAGTCGATCAACAAAGGGGCCGTGCACCAATTCATTGAAAAGCCTTGGAATGATGACGCAGTTAAGGTTTCTCTGCGTCGCATCGTGTCTGAAATCCAGACTGCGCGTCAGAATCGATTGTTGACCAGCGCGCTCAGTGAGCAGAACCTCTTACTCACCCAAGCCTCAGAACGAGCGGAGCTCGAAATCCAGAGGAAAGAACGGCTGTATGCGACCATCAGTCACGAAATCAGAAACCCGCTGCATGGCTTGCAAGGCATCTTGACCGTATTAGATAAGGACGCTGAAGGCGAACAAAAAAAGCTGTTGGAAGCGGCGATGTCGTCGGCTGATTACATGCTTCAAGTGGTCAATGACGTGTTGGACTACAGCCAAGCCGAGGCTGGGCAAGTTGAATTGTCCCTGAGGCCGTTCTCGCCCCTAAACCTCATTGAGGATTTGGTGCGGCTAATGGAGCCCATGGCCGCTTCTAAAAGCCTGTATTTGAACGCCAATCCGAAAAACCTGACCCCCGACGACTACTTCCTGGCTGACGACTTTCGAGTGCGGCAGGTCGTTACGAATCTTCTGAGTAATGCAGTTAAGTACACCAATGAGGGTGGCGTTGATCTCGGAGTCGAATCCGTCAGTGATGGCATTACTTTCGAAATAAGAGATTCGGGTATTGGGATTCCCGAAGACCGACTCGACGACCTCTTTGGTGAGTTTGTCATGATTGATCCCGATCACGCTCGGACTTACGGTGGTACTGGCTTGGGGTTGAAAATTGTCAAGACGCTTGTTGATTTGATGCAAGGTCACATTGAGACAACAAGCGAAGTCGGCGTGGGTACACGGTTTAAAATTTTCCTACCCATGGAGACCACCGATCTCAGAAGTAGCCGAGAGCGCATCGAATCCTCAACGATTCTCCAAAACAAAGTGATCTGGGTTGTGGATGATATGCGAGCAAATCGCCTGGTGGTTGAGCATATGGCCAAACGGTATGGTGCCAAGGTAGAAAGCTTTGAATCGGGTTACGCCCTCTTGGACCATGCAAAGGGCCAAATGGATGCCGATGTGATTCTGCTCGATTACAACATGCCCGAATTAACTGGGTTTGATATTCTGAAAGCGCTCCGATCTTCATTTGATCCGCTCAAACCCCAAGTCTTTGCCATGACGGC
>CAYZUV010000082.1:5293-7908 GCA_964481245.1 uncultured Pseudomonadales bacterium | reverse complement strand
TTCTCGTACTGATGGAGCAAGTACTCAGTCTTGTGAGTGATCAAATCGAGCGGGTTAGGGGCTGATCCCCTATTTAAAGACTGCTTAAAGGGAAATGATCCTTGAGCGGGTGTGCGCGAAAGCGCGCCTCGTCCACATCATGGCCCAGCGCAGTTTCAGTGATCAGATGTGCTATACGTAAATGAACGGCTCAATCGCTCGAACCGTTGGGGTGAGCCGCGCTGCAAGCGTCTCGCAACAACATGGCGCCAGCCTCGGTATCGATTTTTGAAAGTCGATCCAGAATACATTCAGCTGCTTCTTTGCTGAGCGCCGGATGCCGGGGCTTCGAGGCGTGCCATCGCATGGGTTGATCGCCCATGGGAAGATGGAAGATGCCTTCGGCGACACCGTGCGGTCTTCCTGGCGGCAGAAAGCTTTCTCTCACATCGCCTGGTCCGCCCTTGCGAATGAAAACATGGGTGTCGAGATCTGACAGTTCGATCGACTCGCCCCCGAGCAATTCGATGTCTTCCTCGATGGCGTCAACATCTGCCCCCTGGCTCAGTTTCTCGATTAACGCCTGGACCTCGGGGTGATCGATATCGTCTGAAGACTTCAAGATTCGGATTCGCTTTTTCCGCACGGGCTGGGGTTGATCCATCGCGGCCTGACCGTCATCCAGATGGGCTTCAATAATCAGCGTTTTTCCCTCCTCCTCGCGGATTTCAGAGGAGGCTTCAGCTTCGATCACGATCATCCGTTCTTGCGGAAGCGATGGTGCGGCGGAATCTGCATAGGCGGCGCTCGACAACAAAAGCAAAGAAATGGCAATCCATCCGGTCACGCCGACTAAATCATGGGATTGGGTTCCTTTGATAGCATCTAAAGACATCGTCTTTTCTTCCTTTAGAGTCAATAGAGATTGAAGCAGGATTAGACACTTAGAACGTGAGAAGTTCAAATTCGTGATTTTGATCCAAACACCTCGCGCGCAGATGTTGCCCGCGCGTTGCCTCCTGACGATTAGGCTTGTGGGTTGGGCCGACCTCGCGCTTTGGGTTCGGCCATCCGGCTGCTGAGGTCAGTGAGCGATGTTGGATGGCCGATTCGAGCCAGTGCCTCACCCAGCGCTGCATTGTCAGCCTGCAGAGTGTCCGTGCTCTGCAGTGTTTCCTTCGCGATGCTGAGGTCGAAGTCGGAGCCAAAGGCTTCGATGAGCCAAGCTTCTTCTCTTCGGGTTGCGCCAGGCAAAATCAATTCGATGTGATACCAGCCGCAGGGCATGAGGATGTGTTGGCACGTGTGAACGATTCGACCAATCAGATCCCCGGACAATTCCTCACATAAGATATTGCTGCTTGGTATCCCTCGGTCGATCAGAAGATCTCGAGTGATCTGAGCCTCCGTTCGGCCGGGGAAAATATCGAGGCTTTGGTGGCAACAGCCCGTGCAGATCAACGTAGGCGTTTCCCCACGCTCGAATCTGCTCGCGAGTCGATCGACCCAGGTTTGAAGTTCAGGGAGATTGGGATCGGAGGCCCCAGCTAACAAGACCACAGCATCGAAGAAACGGGGAGGGCTCATGCCTTGAAGTGCTCGACTTCAATTATTGCTCGCTCAAGCAAGTTGAAAGCCGCGATAGTCATGCGCTTGAACGTCTTTACAAATCGACTGGTACAGAGGGAAGCCACCGACAAATGGCATGAAAATTCTCGGTTTGCCAGGCACGTTGGCACCCAGATACCAAGAGTTGCAGGTGGGGAATAAGGTCTCGTTGGCAATGGCATTGCCTTGCTGGACCCACATTGCTTCAGCGTCGGCCTCTGCTTCTACGGAGCTCAATCCATTCGATTTGAGGTAATCCAAACAGTCAAAAATGAAATTCACGTGTTGTTCTATGGTCACGATCATATTGGAGAGAACCGAGGGACTGCCTGGGCCGGACACCGTGAACAAATTTGGAAAGCCGTGGATGCCCAGGCCAAGGTAGGTGGTGGGCCCCGCTTCCCATTTATCTTTCAGCTTGACGCCGTCTCTGCCGGTGATGTCGATTCGGAGGAGGGTGCCGGTCATCGCATCAAACCCGGTGGCGAAGATAATCATATCGAAGTCGTACGACGCACCCCCCTGAATCAGGCCCGTCTTGGTGAGACGCTCAATCGGCGCTTGACGCACATTGACCAGCTCTACATTCGCTTTGTTGTAGGTGGCGTAGTAGTTGGTATCAACGCAGACGCGTTTGCAGCCAATCACTTGATCCGGGCACAGGAGATCGGCGACCTCCGGGTCTTCGACCGTTTGCCTGATCTTTGACCGAACAAATTCTGCAGCCAGCTGATTGGCCTCCGGATTTCGGCCCAAGTCACCAAACGTGCTGGTGAACCCCAGACCGCCTTCTTGCCATTTGATTTCAAAGCGGGCTGCTCGCTCGGCGTCGTCGACCTCGAAGACCGACAGATCACTTCGCGCTTGGTCAGCACCGAAGCCAGCGAACATTTGGCGATTTCGATCTCGAAAATCGCCGTAGTTCTCGCGGATCGTATCGGCATACGATTCATCGATGGGCCCGTTATGCGCCGGAATGGAGTAATTGGCCGTTCGTTGAAACACCGTGAGGTGCGCTGCAGTCTCGG
>CAYZUV010000082.1:0-5193 GCA_964481245.1 uncultured Pseudomonadales bacterium | reverse complement strand
GGAATGGAGTAATTGGCCGTTCGTTGAAACACCGTGAGGTGCGCTGCAGTCTCGGCGATGATGGGAATCGATTGAATCGCTGAAGAGCCGGTTCCAATAATGCCGACACGTTTGCCCGTAAAATCGACTGGCTCGTGAGGCCATAGTCCGGTGTGATAGTGCTCGCCTTCGAAATCATCTATGCCTTCGAATGCCGGCAGATTGGTCGACGACAAGCACCCGGTTGCCATGATGCAGGTTCGTGCCAGGGCGGTTAGCCCCGTATCCGTTTTGACCTCCCAGAGCTGTTCACTTTCAAGATAGGTCGCGCTCTCAACCGTCGTCTCAAAACGGATGTGATGCTTGAGCTTGAATCGCTCGGCCACATGTTGTGCATACTTCAAAATTTCAGGTTGGGGCGCGAAGCGCTCAGACCAACGCCATTCTTGTTGTAAGTCTTCGTCGAAGGAGTAGGAGTATTCCATCGACTGAACGTCACATCGGGCACCCGGATAGCGATTCCAGTACCAGGTTCCGCCCACATCATCCCCCCGCTCAAAAACAATCGCGGTTCGGTCGGAATCGAGCGCTCGTTTGAGTGCATACATGCCAGCAAACCCAGCGCCAATAATGGCAAGATCAAAAAGGGCAGGTTGCTCATGGCTCATGGGGTCACTCCGTCAGCGTGTTTGATCCTCAGTCCGAGGATACGGTTCCTACAAAGGGTTAAGGTCGTGCTGTGGGTTGATAGGCACGAGCAGTGCCCGATTGTTTCATGGGTCTTACATTTACTCAAACATCGAAACCCACCATACTCGGGCGGTCTAAGGAGCTCCCAATGAATCGCACGTTGATCACGTTGACCCTGGCCGCTTGCGTCGCACAAACGGGTGCACCCATGGTGGTGTTGCTTGGCGGTATCGTGGGCGCCGGGCTTGCGCCAGTGCCCGGACTCGCCACCTTGCCTGTCGCGCTGATGATTGTGGGTACGGCGATGACAACCATTCCAGCCTCGCTCCTCATGCGGCGCATGGGTCGAAAATTCGGCTTCATATTCGCCGCGTGCTATGCGGCATTCGGTGGCCTACTGGCAGCGTTGGCGATCGTCAATGACGGGTTTTGGCTGTTGTGTGTGGCGACTTTTTTGGTGGGCAGCCACAATGCATTCGTTCAGCAATATCGGTTTGCGGTTGCTGAGTCCGTGCCCAAGGAACGACTGGGTCGTTCGCTCTCGGTCCTAATGCTTGCAGGGGTGGTTGCGGCTTACATCGGGCCCAAGCTCGCAACCGAACTTCAAGGCGTGGTTAGCACGCACCTCTATGCGGGGAGCTTTTTAGGGCTCGCAGGATTGATGATTGCGGCGATGGGCGTGCTGACGTTTTACGTCCCGAATACGCCCGTAAGTGCGACCCAGGGGGGCGATGGGCGACCGCTCCTTGAAATTGCCAAGCAGACGAATTTCCAACTCGCGCTGGCATCGGCAGTGGCGGCTTGGAGCATCATGAGTCTGCTAATGACGGCAACGCCGGTCGCCATGCACGAGGTCGATGGCTTCAACATGCCTGACACCGCCTTTGTGATTCAAAGCCATATCATGGCGATGTTTTTACCGTCTCTCGTGACAGGGTTTCTGATTGATCGTTTTGGCGCGCCCACCATGATTTTTTGTGGTGCCGTCATTTTGGCTGCCTGTCTCATCGTGGGGTACACGGACCATCAGTTGATTCATTATTGGTGGTCCCTCGTGTTACTCGGCGTTGGGTGGAATTTTATGCAGTTGGGAGGTACGGCGCTGTTAACCACGACGTATCAGCCCTCTGAGCAATTTAAGGTTCAGGCATTTAATGACTTTACTGTTTTCGCGTTACAGGCGGTGGCGGCACTGACTTCGGGTTATCTCTTATTAAATCTGGGCTGGCACTTTTTGATTTACTTCAGTGCCCCGCTGCTCGTGTTGCCACTTGTCTTGCTCGTCGTACGGCGAGCGCAAACACCCATGCCAGCGATGAGCGCTTGACCATGAAGATCGATTCCTCGACGTTTACCCATACTATCGACCCGGTGCTGCTCCCCGTTCTCGGCACGAACGAGCAATTTCCCGTGCGTCAGATCTATTGCGTCGGCCGTAATTACGCCGATCATGCGATTGAGATGGGACACGATCCCAGTCGAGAGCCTCCCTTCTTTTTCATGAAACCCGCCTACGCAGTGCTTGCTGAGGGTGGCGCACTGCAGTATCCAAGTGGCACCAATGATTTGCATCATGAAGTCGAGTTGGTGGTGGCATTGAAAGGGGGTGGGGCAGCGTTGACCGAGGAGGCGGCAAGAGACTGTGTGTTTGGCTTTGGGGTAGGCATTGATTTGACGCGACGGGATCTTCAGGGAGAAGCCAAATCTCTGGGCCGACCCTGGGAGAGCGGAAAAGCGTTCCATCACAGCGCGCCCTGCTCGGCGCTGAGTAGGATTGAGAGTGCCGGGTTAGACCCCGAAGCCCTCATTGAGTTAACGGTAAACGGCGAAACAAGGCAAAAAGGCCGTCTCAGTCAGATGATCTGGCGGATAAATGAAATCATCGTCAAGTTGTCGGAACTGTTCCCGCTCGCTGCGGGTGATCTAATATTTACCGGAACGCCCGCAGGCGTGGGCCCTGTGGTGCGCGGGGATGCCGTGGTGGCGATGATCGAGGGGATAGGGTCTCTTCAAATAGAGATTGTTTGATTACGCACCGCCGATGCGATCAAAACGCCGTCCGGAAGACTTCAGTTACGTAACGGGTTGACCTGATTCAGTGTTGAACGACGGTTGTCTCGATTAAGGGCACTAGGAGCGCCAGCGACTCGCTAAGAAGCGCATACTCGCGGTCAAGCACGCTGTAGAGATTGTCCTCGTTTTCATCAACAGCATCCTCTGGATCGTCATCAAAGGCGACGGTGCGTAGTCCTCGCAGCGTTAAATGCTTATCGAGCGTAAACTTGATGGCGCCATTCCAGATGAGCTGTAGCCGCTCGCAACGCTTGCCATGATCGAGATGAGTGAGGAGTTCACTCGCATCCAGACTCTGGCCCCGCCATGTAATCCTGGCGGTAGATTCAGGATCAAACAGAGAACATTCGGTACCGAGCGTGAGGGCCTCCGGGAGTGTTTTGTGCGTGAGCCATTGCGTAAAAAGTCCGATACTGGCGCCGCCATCCCATCGATAGACGTTCAGGCTCCCTATCGACGCCCGCAGTAAATTAAGGAGATCCTCGACTTCAGTTTCGATACCCGTGTTGAGGATAAGGGCCTTCAAGGCCGGGTCATGGTAAATCAGGATTCGCTTTGATTTGCAGAGCGCGCGAGGCAACATTTCTGCCATGACATCGTCTTTAATGCTCCGCTTGGCCGTGGCCGTCAGCTTTTGGCCGTCCAGCGATTCTTGTTTCGATACCCTGGCTTGGACGGCTTCCTTCACCGCGCTCATAGGGATCACTTTTTCTTCTCGACGACCGCAAAATAGCAAGCGTTGTCCGTAGGCTCTGGTTAGTGGGGCCTCGGGCACATCTAAAAGCGGGACCCAGCCAATACTGGATCTTGCATAATTTGAGACGCCCTCAAAGGTGTGGGTGAGTAACTTCGTTTCGAGGTCTTCCGGCAGCGGTGAAGACAATTTAACGACAGTTGCATTGGAAAAGAGCATGGCAAACCTCCAGAGGCGCGGCAGTATACGCGAGTTCGGGGCGAGGCTTCACCCGATGCATAGATCTTCTCGGGTTATACTGCGCGGTGCGAGGGCCCCATGATTCATCTTAAACACATCACGCTGCACCGAGGCGATAAAGCCTTGCTCGCCCACTTTGAGTTGCAGGTTGCGCCTGGGGAAGCAGTTCAATTGTCAGGTCCAAATGGCGTGGGCAAATCCTCCTTGTTGAGGGTGTGTGCAGGCCTTTCTGATGACTATGAGGGCGAGGCCATCCTGCCGCCAAAGTCGGACGTTCTGTATATCGGACACCGCTATGGACTCACCGACACCTTGTCGGCGGTTGAGAACTTGCGTTATCTCTTGGCGCTCAAAGATATCCATCCAGCTGAATCAGAGCTCGTCGGAGCGCTGAGCGAATTCAAACTGGGCCAGGCCATGTTTGATCGGGCGAGCACTTTGTCTGAAGGTCAACGAAAACGGATCGCGCTGTCACGCCTTCGGTTCAGCCGCGAGCCGCTTTGGCTTCTAGATGAGGCCTTCAGTGCACTGGATCAAGGCGGTATGCAAACGCTAGCTGAATTTTGTGAACGCCATGTTGAAGCCGGAGGCACGCTGGTGTTCACGAGTCATCAGATGACAGCGCTGACGGTTCCCGTGCGAACCATCGCGTTGCAGGTTTAAACGATGCGCGACGTCCTGATGCGGGAGTGGTGGGTGGCATCGAGATCGCTAGGTCGATTGGGCCAGACGTTGCTCTTCATGGTGCTGGTGCTTGTGTTGTTCCCCCTTGCAATTTCTCCTGAGCGTGCAGTGCTAGAGCAGGTGGGCGTTGGTGCAGTGTGGATTATGAGTTTGCTCGCCATGCTGTCAGCCGCTGAACATTCGATCGGCCCGGATTTAAAAAGTGGTGCGCTGGATCAAATGGTCTTGTCTGAGATTCCTCTGTGGTGGCAGGCGCTTGCCAAGGCCCTGATGCACTGGTTGACGGTTGGCCTTCCGATCGTCCTGCTGTCGCCAATCATGTGCTTAATGTTTGCTGTTGAGGAGCGTTATTGGTTCTGGATCACCGCTGCCCTCTTCTTAACGACCCCCATTTTGAGTTTGCTTTGTGTTTTGGGCGCGTCTCTTACTGCGGGATTGAATGCGGGATCCGCTCTGATGCCCGTGCTAGTGGCGCCACTGATGCTCCCACCCCTTATCTTTGGTACCCAGTGGGCTTACCAAATGGGCGAACCGTTTTACGGGTATGTTTTGGCCGCGCTTCTGAGTCTCACTTCAGTAGTGGTGCCATGGGTTGTAAGTCTCGCGCTAAGAGTCGCAGCCTCCAGATAGCCCCAAGCCTGAGTTTGCTATAATCGCGCGTCGAGTTTTTTGAGATCCACGCCGTGTGGCGATTCTTTCACCAATGGGGCAGCCCCAAGTCCTTCTTCGAGCTGTCCGGTCGATGCTTGCCCTGGATCGGGGGGCTGGCCTTGCTGACCTTGTTCTCCGGCTTGCTGTGGGGTCTCTTGTACGCGCCAGCGGATTACCAGCAA
>CAYZUV010000081.1:0-9513 GCA_964481245.1 uncultured Pseudomonadales bacterium | reverse complement strand
CCCGAGGCTGCACGGCGGTGAAGCTTGTAAGTAAGTCGCTCGAGCACGGTCTAGATGTTGTGCTGGTCCAGAGTGACCCCGATATAGATTCAGTCCCTGCAGATCTTGTTAGAGCGGCCGGTGCCAGGGGAACGGTCGTCCCCATTGGCGGTAACACCTCAGATGAGAGCTATCTGAACGCCCTCAGTATCCTAAACATTGCGCAAAGCCAGGGCGTGGACGCGCTGCATCCAGGTATTGGGTTCTTATCGGAAACACCCAATTTTGCGGCGCTGGTTCGCCAAAAAAACATCAATTTCGTTGGTCCCAAAGTGACGAGCATGGAGACCATGGGCAATAAATCCAACGCGATCAGCACCACCATGTCGATCGGGGTGCCGGTTGTGCCGGGTAGCCACGGTATTGTCGATTCATCAGAGCGAGCGCTCGAGATCGCTGAACAGGTCGGCTACCCCATCTTGCTCAAAGCGGTTCATGGTGGGGGCGGCAAAGGCATTGTTCGGGTAGAACGTGCCGAGCAATTACATCAGTTGTTTCACCAAGTGACCACTGAAGCGCGCAGCGCTTTCGGGAACGGTGATGTCTATATTGAGAAATGTGTCACGTCGCTGCGTCATATCGAAGCGCAGGTGTTGAGAGATACACACGGCAATACCCGAGTGTTGGGTTTGCGCGATTGTAGTGTTCAACGTAACAATCAGAAGTTGCTTGAAGAATCTGGATCGACCCTTTTGTCCGAGGCGCTTCGCAATGAGGTTTTCCAATGTGCGGCTTCGATCGCTGATGCGGTCGATTACATTGGCGCAGGTACGGTCGAATTTATTTTTGATGTTCCCAGCCAAGCCATTTACTTTATGGAGATGAATACGCGGTTGCAGGTCGAGCATCCTGTGACCGAGGCCACCACGGGCATCGATATCGTCGCGCAGCAGTTCAGAATCGCATCAGGTGAATCGATCGAGGCGCTTGCACCCAGCGAGACGGGGTACGCCATTGAAGCGAGAATCAATGCTGAACGAGCCTCCCGGGATGCGCTTGGGAATGTCACTTTTCAGCCGACGCCAGGAAAAATCACAAGATGTGAGCTTCCGGACCGAGAGGGCATCACCCTGATTTCCATGGCGGCAGCGGACAAGATGGTCTCGCCCTTCTACGATAGCCTGATCATCCAAGTCATCGCTGAGGGCGTTGATCGAAATGATGCAGTCAACAACCTCGCTACCTACCTTGATGATGTGGTCATTGAGGGCATTAACACCAATATCTCGCTGATCAAACGAATTTTGCGCGATGACGTCTTCCTTGGCGGGGATTATGACACCACCTATCTCCCAGGTTTCTTATCGCGAACGGACGTTCCTTCGTTGATTCAAGAAATCGATGAAGCGGCAGGATCTAGGGCTTCGGATTTGACGCTCGAAGCGCTGAAGATCGAGGATAGTGGCGAGATTCGTGTGTTGGCGCCGTCAACCGGCGTATTTTATCGAGCGCCGTCTCCCTCGGAACCAGAATACGTCAATTTAGGGGATGTGGTGGCCGTCGACGATGTGCTCTGTGTGCTAGAAGCGATGAAGATGTTCGCGCCGTTCAGACTCTCATCCTATGCAGGGTCCAGCGGAGAGCTGTACCCGTCGAATCAAAAATACCGAATTACCCGAATTAATGTCTCGAGCGGACAGGCGGTGAATGAGGGTGATTTGCTGTTTGTAGTGGAACCGGTCGCTGCCTAATTCAACGTTGGCTAGAGCATGGCTCGAGGAACTCAGTGTGCTGATGGCACCCCGTACCGCTAGCGAGGGTCATATATGGTAGAGAACTTAGAGACGCTATTAGCGCTCGCTCGAGCCGGTACGATGATCGAAGCCAGCACCGAGCTGCGTATTTCTCAGTCTGCGGTAAGTAAACGAATCGCTGCACTTGAGAAGTACTATAACCGGCCATTGATCCAGAAAAAGGGTCGCCGAGTTGAATTAACCCGGCATGGTCAAAAGCTGGTCGATAAGATTTCGCCGTTCCTGTCTGAGCTTCGGGATTTGTTCCTGGAGGATTCCGCGGCCTCTCGGGGAGAGCTCATGATCGGCGTGTCGGACGCGATCCTCTCGTCTTGGGGCGCGAGCGCATTTCACAGTGTCAGTGGTCAAATGCCGGAGGTGCAGTTAACCTTTCACGCTCATAGAACCTCAGTTGTTCTCGATAGGATCCGTTCGGGCGAGTTCATGCTTGGCATTTGTACTGGGCTAGACTCTCACGACACGGATTTGCAGTCAGAGATCCTTGCTCATGAACCGATGGTGATCATCCCGTCGGGCCTCAAGAAAATAAAGTGGCAGATAGGTACCCCCCTCAGTGTGATCAGTATTGAGGATTACTCCGGTGCCTGGCGATCCTTTGGTGAACTGGTGTCGAAGCTGGGCATCAAGCGTGAGGTGGCGCTCGAATCTTTTTTCTCCGTGGCGCAGATGGGGGTTGCTGGGTTTGGTCACGCGTTGGTGCCGATAGGTGTCGCCCGCGCGCTTGGAATCAGCGACAAGATTCTGATCAACCTAGGGGGTCATGGGTTGATGCGGCCTGTGCGATTTGTCGCGAGGAAATCGACCTATTCGTTGCCTGTGGTTTCTAACTTCTTTCTTGCGCTGAGGGCACACTTGAAAACCACCGAGTTGAGTCTTTAGCGCCGAGCTTAGCTTTAGCGTTATTGATCCAAGTCGACCAACGACAGCCCGTCAAGAGCGCCGCCCTTGCGGGCTTCGGTCTTTGTTGGCTCGTGTTTGGGCTCGGCGGGTGCGACGGCCTCTTCCTCTTCAGCCATTTCGGCTTCAACCGCAGCCGCCCCCGCTGGATTCTCATCCAAGGTGATCTTTAGTCGTAAATTGTTCTTTGAATCGGCATTTTTCAACGCTTCCTCAAGACTGATTCTCCCTTCTTTGTAGAGCTTATAGAGCGCTTGATCGAAGGTTTGCATGCCCTGTTCGGTGGACTTCTCCATGAGCTCTTTCAACTCAGAGACCGCGCCTTTCATGATCAGGTCTGCGGCTCGAGGCGTGCCCACCAAAATTTCGATGGCGGCTGCGCGCTTGCCATCGACCGTTGGAATCAAGCGTTGCGACACGATAGCGCGCATGTTTAAGGACAAATCCTGCAGCAACTGATTGTGACGCTCTTCTGGAAAGAAGTTGATAATGCGGTCCATCGCCTGGTTCGCGTTGTTGGCGTGCAGGGTAGAGAGGCAAAGGTGGCCTGTTTCAGCGAAGGCGAGCGCATGCTCCATGGTCTCCTGATGACGAATCTCTCCGATAAGGATGACGTCAGGGGCCTGACGCAGCGTGTTCGCGAGCGCATCATCGAAGGTCAGAGTATCGGTGCCCACCTCGCGTTGGTTGACGATGCAGCCCTTGTGACGGTGGGTGAATTCAACGGGATCCTCGATCGTGATGATGTGTCCTTGGGAGTTCTCGTTGCGGTAATCGATAAGCGCCGCGAGTGATGTGGATTTGCCTGAGCCCGTCCCGCCAACAAACAAGATCAGCCCCCTTTTCTGCATGATCAGTTCCATCAGAACTGGCGGCAGGCCAAGGTCCTTATAATTCGGTAGATCAGTGCCCAAGCGTCTAATTACCATCGACGTCTGATTGCGTTGCTTAAAGATGTTGACTCGGTAGCGGCCTAGTCCGGGTCTAGAGATTGCAAGGTTCATCTCCGGGACCTCGGAGAACTTCTCCTTTTGGACGTCATCCATGATGTCTTGTGCTAACACGTCGATTTCGCCCGGTTTCATGGTTTCGTCTGAAAGCTGGACCAGTTCCCCGAAAATCTTGGCGCTTGGCGGCGCCCCCGTGGAGTAGTAGAGGTCTGAGCCCTCTCGTTCAGAAAGTGCTTTAAGCGCGTCTTCAAAACTGATTTGAGCCATGAGGAATCCTTGGGTTCAGATGAAAGCTCGAGCGTCGATCATCGACGGGTCACTGGTAAAGAATAGTCTCACGTGAAGGGGTCTTCAATGTGAGTTTGTTTTCAGTTGCAGGTTCAGTGTGGCCGATGATTTTGGCTTCTACGTTGAAGTGGCTTGCGATATCTAAGATGGCATCGGCGGTGTTCGCATCGGTATAGATCTCCATCCGATGCCCCATGTTGAATACCTGATACATCTCTCTCGTTGGCGTTTGGCTCACTGACTGAATGGCGTCGAAGATCGGAGGGGGTGTGAACAGCTGATCTTTGATGATGTGGACCCCATGTCCAAATTTGAGGCACTTAGTCTGGCCACCGCCGGAACAATGAATAAGCCCTATGATGTGTGGGCGGTAATCTCGCAGGACGGCATCAATCAGCGGGGCGTATGTTCGCGTGGGGCTCAGCACTGCCTCGCCCACGGTCTCACCTTGCCCTCCGGGCAGTGGGTCACTCAGACGAAAAGGGCCGCTGTAGCATAAATGCTCTGGGATATGAGGATCATAGGTCTCGGGATAACGCGTGCGGTAATGGCTTGAAAGTAAATCATGACGCGCACTGGTGAGGCCGTTACTGCCAACACCAGAATTGTACTTTGCCTCGTAGGTCGCTTGGTCGCTTGATGATAGGCCGACGATGACGCAGGCGCCTTGGATGCGATTGCCAATGACTTCGTCTCTTCTAAGTCTCGCCACAGCGTTGCTGTCCACTGTGATGGTGCCAGTCAAATCGCCTACATCTGCGGTTTCACCGCCGCCCGACGTAATGCCAATGCCAAGATCTCGGAGCGTGTCTATAAACCGCTCACTTCCACGAATCAGGGCACTGATAACCTCGCCAGGGCAATGTCTAGCATTACGATTGAGCGTATTCGAAATGATCAGTCCTTGGGTTGCGCCAATGCACAAGAGGTCATCCAAGTTCATAACGATCGAGTCTTGAGAAATACCCTCAAACACTGCGGGATCGCCGGTTTCTCGGTATTGAAGATAAGCGAGGATCGATTTTGTGCCACTGCCATCGGCGTGGATGACGTTGCAGTAATCGCCATCACCTGCCAAGCCGTCCGGAATAATTTTGCAAAAACTCCCTGGGAAAAGACCTGGGTCGAGCTGGTCAACGACGCGATGAACATCGTGTTTTTCCGCACTGACACCACGCGCGCTGTAACGAGGGGACGCCGTGATTTCTTTGGGCTCGTTAGGCATGCCTGAAACTTTAATGGCTGAGTGCAGAGTATAGCGCGCTTCCCTGATGAAGCGCGGATACGGAGTCTTCGGACAATGCGATGACTGATTCGTGACAGCTGAATGCTTTCCCTCCTTTGGAATCTGACGGGAGGAAACTTGAGGGTTTCAGATCGCGTGCTCCCCTGGGCGGGTATAATGCGCTCCTTTGGTTTTTGAGCAGACCGATGTCGTCAGAGCAGGTCATCATCGTAGATTACCAAGCGGGGAACGTTGAAAGCGTTCATCGAGCGTGTGGCGCGGTGGGTATTCAGGCCCAGATCTCAGCACACCCAGAAGAAATTCGCTGTGCGGACAGAATTATTTTCCCAGGTGTTGGCACTGCTGAATCCGCAGTGGCGACCCTTGAAAGCAGTGGCATCAAGGCTGCACTGCTGGACTTCGCAGCCAGGGGAAAACCCCTTCTCGGTATTTGTCTCGGCGCGCAGATATTGATGGAGCACACTGAAGAAGGCGATCAGGATTGCCTTGGGCTCCTGCCAGGTGAGTGTCAGCGGTTTGGTTTTGATGATCCAGCACTCAAAGTGCCTCAGATTGGTTGGAACGAGGTCCACTTCAGACAGAACCATCCACTATTGAAAGGGCTTGCATCAGGTCTGGAATTTTATTTCGTGCATTCGTATTTCGTATCCTGTCATGACGATCGCCATGTTTTGGGCGAGACGACCTATGGTGATCGAACCTTCGCCAGTGTCATTGGTCGGGACCATTTAGTCGCGACGCAATTTCATCTAGAAAAGAGCGGTCGATTTGGATTGCAATTACTGAAGAATTTTTCTGAGTGGGATGGAACCTATGCTCAGTAAGCGTGTCGTTGCCTGCCTTGATGTGAAAGATGGCGAGCTTGCAAAAAGTATCAAGTTCGTTGACACCAAAACTATCGGTGACCCTGTTGCGAAGGCCAAAGAGTACTATGAAGGAGGGCTGGACGAGCTCGTTTTCTACGACATCACAGCTTCAAGTGAAAAACGAAACATCATGCTGGACGTTGTGTCGGCGGTGGCTCAGCAGATTTTTATTCCTTTTTCGGTGGGCGGCGGTATACGAACGCTCCAGGACATTGATGCGCTACTAAGGTCAGGGGTTGAGAAAATTAACGTCAATTCAGCGGCAGTTAAACGCCCTGGACTGATCAATGAGTGCGCATCTGCCATCGGCAGGCAGAACACGGTGCTATCGATGGATGTTCAGCGAGTCACCCCCTCGACAGCCTGCCCTAGCGGCTTCGAAGTGGTCATTAATGGCGGTCGCTCTCCCATGGGGCTCGATGCAATTGCATGGGCAAAGGAGGGGGTCGTGCGCGGTGCGGGCGAACTCGTCGTTAACTCCATTGACGGTGATGGCACTCGAGACGGTTACGATATCGAATTGACTCGAAACATTGCAGAGGCTGTATCCGTGCCTGTGGTTGCATCCGGCGGTGCGGGTCACCCCGAGCATTTAAGGCAGGTCCTAACGGAAGGCAAAGCAGATGCCGCGCTGGTTGCCTCGATGGTGCACTATGGTGACTTCACGATCGGTGAAATTAAGCAGTATTTGCACGACCAAGGCGTGAGAGTTCGTCGACACTTTTAACGTTTGGAGTAGGCAGATGCAGGATGCGTTGCAGGAACTAGAGATCAAAGTGACGTTTCAAGATGAATTGCTGCAGCGTCTTGATGAATCGCTGGGTCAGCAACAACAGGAGATTTTGAGGCTTCGCGATCAGATACGAATCCTGGCTGAAGAAGTACGGGTGCTGAGCGAATCAGGCCCAAGGCCCTTGGTCCCAGAGCCGCCACCACCGCATTATTGAGTTGAGCTATTGATCGGCGGGCACAGAGACGCGTTGAATTCACGCCGCTGCGGCACGTCGACTGAACCGGCATGGTTTCAGCCTTCATCCCTCGTGTCTGTCAGCGAAGGGTGTCGTGATTTAATGATGAGAACCCATGGGTAAAGAATAGGAGTGCAGTTTGAAAGCGATTGTCGTTGAAGATCAGCAGGTCTTGGCTTGGAAAGAGGTCAAGGCGCCTGAGCCGGGTCCGAATGAAATTCTTATTCGTGTGAAAGCCACCGCCATTAATCGGGCCGATTTAATGCAACGTCGGGGTCTTTACCCGCCGCCTCCAGGTGCCTCAGACATCATGGGGCTTGAGTGCGCGGGTGTGGTTGAGGCGCTCGGTCAGAACGTGACTCGGTTCTCGGTCGGTGATCGTGTTTGTGCGCTGCTCGCAGGCGGTGGTTATGCAGAAATGGCCGCCGTTGACGAAGGTAGCGCGGTCCCGATACCGGAAGGACTTTCTTTCAACGAGGCTGCCGCATTGCCAGAGGTCTACGCCACAGCGTGGCTCAATCTTTTTATTGAGGCCGATCTCCAACCTGGTGAACGAGCATTGATTCATGCTGGCGCCAGTGGCGTGGGCAGTGCCGCGATACAGCTTTGCCGTTCCTTTGGCGTCGATGCCTTCGTGACAGTTGGGAGCGCTGATAAGGTGGCTTATTGCACTGCGTTGGGGGCGAGTGGCGGTCATGTGCGACACGATGGAGCTTTCGTCGAGGCCATCAAGGCATGGAGCAGCGATCAGGGGGTGGATGTGATCCTCGATCCCGTTGGCGCAGGTTATTTAAACGACAATCTTGAGTGCTTGCGATTGGGTGGACGTCTCGTGCTGATTGGCCTTATGTCCGGCGCCAGAACAGAGTTGGACATGGGTAAGCTCATGATGAAGCGTTTGAGAGTCATTGGCTCTACATTAAGAGCGCGACCGCTCGTCGAAAAAAAATCAGTCATGGCCGAACTTGAGCGTTATGTGTGGCCCAAGCTCGCAGAGGGTGAAATTTCTCCTCAAGTTGATGCGGTCTTTTCCATTCAGGACGTCGACCAGGCGCATGCATTGATGGCTTCTGATGAGACGAAGGGCAAGGTCGTGCTATCGATCGGCTGATCCCAGAGGCTCAAGGCGCGTGTTTTGGTCCGTTTTGCCGCATGCGGAATGGGCGAAAACGGCAGCAGTGTGCGAGATTACAAATAAAGGCCTCCCTAGTGCCGGGATACCAGCACTAGAGAGAGTCGAATAGAGTTAAAACGATCGCCCGTCAGGCGATGGATCAGTCGCCGACTTGCGCGACGTCTTCTGCTTGGAATCCCTTATCGGTTTGCGTAATCGAGAACTCGACTTTCGCTCCTTGCTTCAACGTTCGAAATCCGTCTCCGCGAATAGAACGGAAATGCACAAAAACATCTTCGCCCGATTCACGCTCGATAAAGCCGAAACCCTTTGAATCATTGAACCACTTAACGGTCCCCATTTGTCGATCAGACATATCCCCTACCTCAAAAATTACTTACGCAAACCTGCGCACCAATCATTAATGCACAGTCACTGGATATTGTCCAAACAAATTTTGTTCGAGAATTGCTTGCGATGTCGACTCTTCCAATTGCAGCAAATCGGCGTGGCTGTTTATGTGTGCTAAATCGCTCCACTGAAACGCCGACATTTTCCGCGAGGGTCTCCCCTTAGAGGGATCTCTTTGCGTGCAATTGTGAACTGCTTCAGGGAGCTGAGGGGTAGGGCACAGGGGGCTTCGGGGGCTTCGCGACGCCAGATCAAGCGCCCTCGAATGCCATCAAAGGTCAGCGATCCGGTCTCGTTGGAATTGAAGTTCACCCTGACGGTGTTGCTGTCTTGCTAACTTTTCCCGTTCCGTCTCGACGACATCGGCGGGCGCGTTGGCAACGAACTTATCGTTCGCGAGCTTGCCTTCAAGCCGACGGATTTCTTGCTCAACCTTTGTAAGCTCTTTATCGAGCCTGTCTAGTTCTGCTGACTTATCAATTAATCCAGCCAATGGCACCAGGATTTGAAGGTCATTGATGACCTGCACGGCCGAGGCCGGTGGCTCATCATCAGTTTCGTGCCAGGCGAGGCTTGAGGGCTTCAGAAGTGCATTCAACATCGGCAGGAAGCGTGAGAAGCGTTCCCGGTCAGTTGAACCCCCTTGATGAAAAATGATAGGAATCGGCTTGCCGGGAGAGATGTTTTGTTCCCCCCGAATATTCCGGATCGCAGTGACCACAGACTTCAGCCACTGGATGTCCTCTTGAACCAAGGGGTCGGTCGCGTCAGCGCCTTCTGGGAAGGCCGCTAACATAATGGAGCGACCACGCTTTAAGGGCAGAGGCAGGGCTTGCCATAGTTCCTCAGTGATAAAAGGCATGAAAGGGTGTGCGAGGCGCAAGACCTTCTCAAAAAGCGAGACCAAATTGTATTGTGTGGCTGCTTTCTCTTCGTGACTGAACGCTTCGGTTTGCAGAATGGGCTTAATAAGTTCCAAG
>CAYZUV010000080.1:0-9903 GCA_964481245.1 uncultured Pseudomonadales bacterium | reverse complement strand
CGCTTCACGCCGAACTGCTCGCGTTGCGCTGGCAGAAGTTGAAGGCCAATGCGGTCGCTAAGAAGCAAAGAATTGATGAACTCGAGGTTGAGCTTCAGGCCAAAATCGCGGATTTAAGGCGACACGAAGCCGATATTCTGGCGAGACGCCAGGAAAGTCAGCAGGTAAATGACACGGCCAGCGAAGTCCAAAAGTCTTTTTACGATCTAGGCACAGAAATCGCTCGGATCGAGGAGAGTATTCAGTACCAATCAGAACGGGCTCAGTCGCTGACTCAAGATATTCAAACGGGTGAGCAGGAGCTGATGGAGACCCGCGCGAGTCTCGCTGCTGATCAAGAAGAATTGAACCGGTTAAATCGTGAGCTTGAAGCACTGGGACCGAGGTTGGCTGCGGTCACCGAGTCTCAAAAGCAGTCATCTGAGGCGCTCAGCGAAGCGGAAGCAGCGCTTCGTGAGGCAGAGCGTGAATGGGAAGCGTTCACCCGTGCTCAAACTGAGGCACGTCAGGTTGGCGAGATTGCGCAATCTAGGATATCGATGCTCGAAGATTCCATCGGTAGGCTCACCGGGCGCATCACGCAGCTGCAAGGGGATCAAGCCCGACTGACTGAGCAATCCGTTGAGGGAGAAATTAAACCGCTAGAAGCGATGTTGGAAACGCAGCAATCTCAGGTCGGCCGAATCGAGTCTGAGCTCTCGGATCTGACTCGACAGATCGCACAAGCGCGCGAAGAGAATGAAATCACGGTGCGGACCCTCGATGAGAAGCGTCGAGATGCGCAGCACTTAAGTGGTCGATTGGCGTCGCTAGAGGCACTGCAACAAGCTGCGCTTGGTCAAGGTGGCGAGGAAAGCGCCTTCCTTGAAGAAATAGGCCTTGGCGGGCAACCCAGAGTGGGTGAGCGACTCAAAGTGCAATCAGGCTGGGATGTTGCGGTTGAAGTTGTGCTCGGAGAGACCCTTCAGGCGATTGTCGCTGACAATGTCCTCGATCGAGTCGATGCGGTTGCTAACCTGCAAGTGGGCGCAGTGTCCCTCGTAGCCCCGCGCAGTGTTGCGTCAGCGAATACGACAGCGCAGCCAGGCGCGACACTTGAATCCGTGGTGACGTGTGACGCTGACCTTTCCCCCTGGCTAGGCCAAATTCAGTTGGCGGAAGATTTAACAGATGCGGTCAGAATCTCAGCGACCCTGAGCGGCTCTCAATCCGTTATCACTCGAGATGGCATTTGGTTGAGCCAGCACTGGGTACGTGTGAGTAAGAAGCAGGATGCCACGGCAGGTGTCTTAAGACGGCAACAAGAACTTGAGACGTTAGGCAGTGAGCTAGCGACCGTGAATGAGCAAGTCGCACTGCATGCTGAGCAACTTGAGGGTGGTCGCCAGCAGTTGGTTGTGCTTGAAGCAGAGCGTGACGAGACGCAGCGGCGCTTGACTGAGCAACAGCGGAGCTTCGGTGAAACGAGAGCGAAGTTAACTGCCAGACGTATTCAAGTTGAGCAGATTGCGGCAGAGATGGCGCGCGCTCAGAAAGAGATTGCATCGTCAGAAGCGCAGCGCGCGGAGGATGATGCGCGTGTGAGAGAGGCCCGGGGTCGCTTGACTGGCGCGATGGACACCATGGCTGAACTAGAAGGCCAGCGAACTCAGCGTGAAACGCAACTGGCGCAACTCGCAGAGCGCTTGGAATCGGCGAAGGTGCTCGCAGCAAAAGATCAAACAGCCGGATTTGAAGCCAATCTGCTTCAACAAAATTTACAAACGCAGGTGAGTGGCGCAGAGGCGCTGATGGCGCGTCTGGTTGAGCGAGAGGCACAGCTCATAAAGAGACTCGAGGAACAACGTCAAACACGAGATGATCTGGAGGCTCCGTCCCAGCAACTGCGCGAGGATTTGAACGGGAAGTTAACATCAAGGCAGGCGGTAGAAGCCCAGCTCACAGAATTACGCCAGCACCTATCGAACATTGAAGCTGGGATTAACGAGCTCGAGCAGGCAAAAGTCGATGCGGAGTCGGGCGTAGAGGCCGTTCGAGGCAAACTTGAATCAGAGAGATTGGACTATCAGGGTATCGACGTTCGTCTTGGCACCATCATTGAACAATTATCGGAAGATCGTATTGAGCTGGATCAAGTCATCGCCGGGTTGCCTGAAGAAGCTGAAGAGTCGGTCTGGGAAGCGAATCTCCAAGCCGTTGGCAACCGAATTCAACGACTGGGCGCGATCAACCTTGCTGCGATCGATGAATTCAAAGTGCAGTCTGAGCGAAAGTCCTATTTGGACGCCCAGAACGAGGACCTTGAAAAAGCACTTGCGACTCTGCTTCAGGCGATTCGGAAAATCGACATTGAGACACGAACCCGCTTCAAGGAAACGTTCGACTTGGTGAACGCAAAACTCCAGCAGCTCTTCCCTAAGTTGTTTGGCGGTGGCCATGCGTATCT
The DNA here is from genome assembly GCA_964481245.1 of uncultured Pseudomonadales bacterium. Lineage (GTDB taxonomy): Bacteria > Pseudomonadota > Gammaproteobacteria > Pseudomonadales > Azotimanducaceae > UBA9926. The sequence goes on along the minus strand of CAYZUV010000080.1, from coordinate 7,457 downwards.
TGAGATGACCGGCGAAGACTTGCTCGATACCGGAGTGGGACTCATGGCACGGCCACCCGGTAAACGGAACGCCAGCATTCATTTGTTGAGTGGCGGTGAGAAGGCGCTAACTGCGATCGCGCTGGTGTTCTCGATTTTTAATCTGAACCCAGCACCATTCTGTATGCTCGATGAGGTTGATGCGCCGCTTGATGATGCCAACGTGGGTCGCTTCTGCGATCTGGTCAAGGAGATGTCACGAACAGTGCAGTTCATCTATATCACGCATAACAAGGCCACCATGGAAATGGCAGAGCAATTGATGGGTGTGACCATGCATGAGGCGGGCGTCTCCAGGATGGTGACGGTCGACGTGGATGAAGCCGTCGCTCTGTCTGCTGTTTAGACTACTCCCATTCCCTAGCCCACAACCGTCTTGTAGGGTAAAAATTTAGATCATAACGACTGAGTTGTCCTGAGAAGGCCCTCGCAATTTTGATATTTTCAAACGCTGAGCCTTTAGCCTTAGTGGTTGCTGTAGTGGGGCGCAAGCTGGCCTCTTTAAAAAAATTCAAAGCTCCTTTAAGATCAAGTAAGTAGGGTCAGGTCTTGCATTTTTTGTTATCTTTGCGCTGTAACTTCAGTACAATGCAGGGCGGAATAGGGGACGCTGATTTTGGATCTGCGAGACGCGTTATTGCTCATTTTGGCATCAGCTGTGGCGCTGGTCTTTGCGCACGGCGTTTGGCGCGCCTATTTCGGGCAGCCGAAGCTGAAAATCAAGTTAGATCAGCAATTTCGCAACTCCTCTCCCATGGCTGAGGAAGATGAGCTTTCCATGCTGAAGGCTGAGCTGCCCAACGGCGGAGCGCGTGTCGTACGAACGCTGAGCCAGGATGCGGTTGCTCGCCAGCATCAAGGCCAGACGTTGGTATCGTCCCAAAGTGAACCTCGGCTGCGACTCACAGCGGCGGAGGCTGCACCTTCCTCAGTGAGTGGCCCGGATACGCCCTCACTATTAAATGCCGGGGATAATGAACCGTTGCGCGTGCGACAGGTCAAATCGCCCGCCATCGACCAAGCCGAAAATTTGAACGATGAGGCTGAGCGCGAGCGATCAGAGAACGCTGATGCCGCCTCCATAGCGCCTGAGGTGTTACCCAGTCATACCTTGGAAGAATCAACTCTGAGCGTCGAGCATCCGGCATGGATTGGGGAAGAACCGAATTCCAACTTGATGACAAATCTGAGCGGTCAAGTCCCTACCTTGAATCAGGTTGTCGGGAGTTCTCGACCGGTCGGTAGCGAAGGTGATACGCAACGCCTTGATCAAGACCCGATGTCATCAACGATCGCGCCTGATCCGAATGCAAGTGGATCGGTGGGCGAGCATCAGGCGTCGGCGCTAAATTCAGACTCAAACAGCAAATCGGAATCGCGAATTTCAGCAGTTTCGCTTCCGCATTCCGCTCATGACCATCAGCCGAAGCTCACCCAAACCACGATGTTTGACGAGCAGCAAGTGGCTCTCGATCGTGGCAACGCGAAGCGTGAAAGTGCTAAGGCGCGTTCGGCTTCAAGCGCTCAACCCTATCGATCGCCGCATGAACCCCAGCGATCTGATGAATCAGCCAACGAGCGGCAGGCTCAAGAAAACAAGAAGCCGAGAAAGTCGGCCCAAAGAAAAGTGCGCCCCCCGGTGGTTGTCCATTTGGTTGGGAAAATGTCTCTCGACCGGTTGGCATCGGTGATCAACAACGTCGGTTGGTCAGTGGATCCGGTCGGCGTATTCCACTTTTATTCTCCGGAGGGTGAGCGCTGTTTCACACTCACCAACCTCGTTGAGCCTGGGGTATTTGATTTCGAAGAACCCTCGATCAGTTTGCCGGGCGTCTCCTTGATTCTGTCGCTGAGCGATGTCTCTGATCCGGTTTGGGCCTATCGCATTCTTCTTCGGGAGGCCGCCAAGCTCGCCGACGTGGGGCAAGCATTGATGACGGATGGTCGACGCCAGCCTTTGACGCTCGAATCTATCGAAGCCATGACCCGCGAGCTTGCATCGCTTCGGCCATCAAGAAGAAGGGTGAGGGCGAGCGCTTGACCCTCAAGGTATCGGATGAGCTGCGCGAATTGAGGGTGCAGCTTCATCACCACAACATGCAGTATCACGCGCTTGATGACCCCCAAATCAGTGATGCTGACTACGATGCGTTGTTCCAAAAACTGCTTACCCTTGAGGCAGCACATCCGGACCTTGTGACGCCGGATTCGCCCAGCCAGCGAGTTGGCGCGCCACCTCTTGAAGCCTTTAAGCAGGTTGCTCATTTAAGGCCGATGCTGAGTCTAGATAACGCGTTTTCAGATGATGACGTTTCTGCTTTTCATTTAAGAACCAAGGATCGCCTCGGTGTGGGTGCCGTGCAGTATTGTGTGGAGCCCAAGATCGATGGCGTTGCGATCAGCTTGGTCTATGAAGCGGGAAGCCTTGTTAGGGCGGCGACTCGAGGCGATGGCTCGGTCGGGGAGGACGTGACCCAGAACGTAAAAACGATTGAATCCGTGCCTCTTGTTTTGCAGGGGCACGAGTATCCCGACTTACTTGAAGTCCGAGGAGAAATCTACCTGGCTCGAAGTGTTTTCCGCGAGATGAATATCCGCCTTGAAGCAAATGGCGACAAGCCATTTGCGAATCCCAGAAATGCGGCTGCGGGATCGCTCCGGCAATTGGACTCACGACTGACCGCAACTCGAAAGCTCACCATGTTTGCTTATAGCGTTGGTGAGGTTTCCACATCATTACCGCAGACCTCGCACTTCGAGACCCTTCAAGCATTGAAAGCCTGGGGATTTAGGATTAACCCGCTGATTCAACGAGTAGAGAATGACCTAGGGTGCCAAGCATTTTACGAATCGATTGCCGCGCAACGAGATGCTTTGGATTACGACATTGATGGGGTGGTCTTGAAGGTTGATGATCTTGAGCAGCAGTCAGTGCTTGGATTTTTGACTCGAACACCGCGCTGGGCCGTTGCGAGAAAATTCCCTGCGGCAAAAGGCGTTACCACGCTGCAGAACGTGGAATTTCAGGTTGGGCGAACCGGGGCGATCACTCCGGTTGCGCGCTTAGTACCCGTCACTGTTGGCGGTGTCGTGATCAGCAATGCCACCTTGCATAATTTTGACGAAATCGAGCGGCTTGGGATCGCAATTGGCGATCGAGTCGTGATCGAGCGCGCGGGCGACGTGATTCCGAAAGTGCTTCGGCTGGAGTCGAAGGGGCTCGAAACCGAGCGCCAGTTGATTCATCCGCCTGGTGAGTGCCCTGCATGTGGCGAAAGCCTAACGCAGGGCGATGATGAGGTCGTGTTGCGCTGCGCCAACACCCTCTCGTGCCCCGCACAGCTGCGTGAGCGGCTAAGGCACTTTGTGTCCCGTGGCGCAATGGATATCGAAGGCTTGGGTGAGAAGGTGATCGATCAACTGATGACCGCCGGATTGGTGCGAGGGCCGGCCGACCTTTATCGCATTCGCTTCGATGATGTGGTCGTGCTGGATCGATTTGCGGCGAAGTCAGCTGAAAATCTCATCGCTTCGATTGAGCGCTCAAAGCAAACCACGCTCGCGAAGTTTATTTACGCGCTAGGTATCCCGGAAGTTGGTGAAGCTACCGCCCAGGCATTGGCGGCTCACTTCGGTCACGTGGATGCCCTTCGAGAGGCTGAGGAAGATGTGCTTGTTCAAGTTCAAGATGTGGGACCCATCGTTGCGAGCAAGATCAGTGGCTTTTTCAAGGAGCCGACGTTAGCCGATTTAGTTGACCAGCTGATTGGATTGGGCGTGTCTTGGCCTAAGGTTCAGCACAGCACTGGAGATGGGCCGCTCAAGGGCCAAACTTGGGTGATTACTGGCAGCTTCGCTGACTTCTCACGTGATGAACTCAAAGGGCTGCTTCAGAGCCTTGGCGCTAAAGTCGCGGGCTCGGTGTCTAAAAAGACCGATTGTTTGGCTGCCGGCCAAGACGCGGGCTCTAAACTGTCGAAGGCGGTATCTCTCGGCGTGACCGTTGTCGAATCAGATGCATTGATGACCCAGCTTGAAGCTTGGGGTGTCTGGCCTCCACAAGGATCTTCGTCGTGAATACTTTTCCAGGAGTAAGTCTCGTTTTGGCGCTGCTACTCGTCGGTTGTGCGGCGAAGCAGCCAGAGGATATCGATAATCTCTGCGCTATCTTTGGAGAACATCGAAAGTGGTACGGTGAGAGCCGCAAGGCGGCGGATCGCTGGGGTACTACCATTCCGATCATCATGGCCTTTATCCATCAGGAATCAAGCTTCAAAGCCAAAGCGAAGCCGCCGAGAACGAAAATCTTCTGGGTGATTCCAGGTCCTCGGCCTGCATCAGCCAAAGGCTATTCGCAGGCGATTGACGGTACTTGGGCCCAATACCAGCGCGCCACGGGTCGCTTCGGGGCAGATCGGAGTGATTTTGGGGATGCGGCGGATTTCGTCGGCTGGTATGTCGATCAAAGTGCGAAGAAGAGCGGTATTAAGAAAGACGACGCCTATAACCTTTATCTCGCGTACCACGAAGGGCAAGGCGGCTTTCAGAAAGGCACGTATCAGAGCAAAGCGTGGTTGGTTGACGTTGCGAAAAAAGTCGCATCCCAAAGTCAGCAATATGGAGCGCAGCTCAACAGTTGTGAAAAGAAATTCAAACGGCGTTTCTTTTTCTTCTAGGGCCGATCGTTTGGCGTATCGATCAGAGATCCCGTCACATTCAAACCTCACTCCGTCCAAACTCACGCCCGCTAGGTCGCCGCCGGTGCGGCACCGGCGCCTGTGCTCCGCTTCTCTCGTATCCACTCCTCTCGTCTTTAGCGATACCTCTACCTCACTTTGATCAAAATTTGTTTCTGCCCGATGGCGCTATACCGAAGCTCACATGCGCTGGTAACGCGGCCTAAAGCGGTGAGGGCCTCCCGGGAGAGATCAGGATCAAAGCCTCGCTTTCACGTTGTCTGAAGTCGCTTCCCCTTAAAACGTTTTGTCAGGTCATGGTGACTGATGGGAAATTACGGCGTGGTGTGAGTGGACGATTGAAAGGGGTCGACGGCTTAGCGCTGAGCGGTCATGGGTCAGCCTTTCCCCGACAGAATAGCTCGCAGGCAGAACGTGCGTCGTGCTATCGGGTTTGATTCTGCTCGGTCGAAATCAATAGAGTTGTCCCCTGTGATACAGCGCTCAATGGGTTTAACTCTGGCGCATCGCCGAAGAGGTATCGAGCATGGTCGAGCAAGGCCTCAGCCTCTCTATGGCGCGCGAGCGCGCGCAGCGCCAGCACCTCGTTGAAGAAGTAGGGAATGCGAGGTTCGATGGCGCGTCGACTTGCAACCCAATCAATGAAAGCCTCAAGTTCATCCCGGTCGTTTTGCGAGATGGCTGTGAGCAGCCTAAGTTCCATCAGGTGAAATTGAAACCGGTCGATATCCGCCATGGGGTTCCAGATTTGAATCAGATGCTGGTAGTTCTTTGGTTTGCTGGCCTCGAGTTGCGTTAAATGCAAAAGGCTCTGCAATCCCGTCAGCATGAGTGTGGTGGTCAGTAATGGAATCAGAAGACTCAGTGCAGCAGGGAGTATCACGCGAGGAAGATGGACCCAGCGTCGCTGATGAATTTGTGAGTCGATATACGCAAACAAAATCACCAACACTACCCAATGCAGCGTTGAGTGATAGAGCGGATACTCTGTTTGTGTATGAATCAAAATCGGAGTAGGTAAGGCAAGTAAAAAGCCGGTTTTTTGGATTGGTAAGGCCTTTAAGCCATTCAAAAAGCCGTAGGCGAGAATCAGCAAGCCCAGGAGCGCCACAACACCGCCTTCAACCCACCAGTAGAGCGTTTCATTGTGAGGGTGATTGAGCGCATGGAGGCCACGTATGACGTTGCCCGGCGGCGCTGCCTTAGCCGCGTGATGGCGCCGCCAACTCGATTCAAACTGTCCGTAGCCTTGACCGATCAGGCCACCCGAGATGGCGAGGTCTGCCGACTGCTCGTAAATCACAGTTCGAACGCCAGGATCCTCATAAACGCTGAGGTCCCGCTCAACCTGGGTGACGACTGTGCGGCTCAAGAACGCCAAGATGATGCCGAGCGTCATCAGTAACGTGATCTTAAATACGATCTTGAGGCGGCTTTTGAGCAGCGCGGGGAGGAGTAACAAGATACCGCACAGGGCCCCGAGTTGACCCGTCCTCGATTGGATTGCAACGAGTAACAAACTACTGGCAAAAATCTGAAAGTAAGCAAGCCCGCGAATCGAAGGCGATTTGCTCGCTTCATCGTCCATTATTAAATAGATAGACAGCAGCAATCCAGTTGCCATGAAGCTCGCCATCACATTGACCTGCTGGAACGTGCCATAGGGTCGGTTCGCGAGTTTGTCAAAACCCAGGATATTACCCGGCTCAAGCACAAAGTACTGGATCAGCCCGACAACAGTCTGAAGGGCGATGCAGGCTAGGATGAGTTTGAGTAGGGTGAGCCAGGTACTGTGCCGCCAGGGTTGCTGCTGCAGAGCAAAAAACAGCGCAATACCCCCAGCAAGGCCGAGAAGACGCAGGCCAGCACCCCCGGGTGAGACAGCAATTGGATAAAGCTGAGGTAGTGCTAGTACAAGCGCGCCACCCATAAACCAGAGGGTAAGGGGCGTGTAGTAGACGCGTTTTCTTCGGGTCCAAGTCCAAAAGCCCAATCCAACCAGAAGCGCGATAAAGCACCATCCCACCAAGTTTTGAGGGAGTTCAAGGCCCGATCCGCCGTGATTTGGGAAGGTAAAATGGGCGGCCAAGAGGCAGTAGGTGACAAGCAAGAGCCAAAAAATTCTGCGAGCAGAGGGGATTGCGCGGGTTAGCACGGTGAAGCTTCGTTCTGAGCGATTGAATCTAAGCAGCCCTGTCTCTCATGTTGAGGGGTTACACCGAGACCCTTAGGCCTAACCGGCGGCGCTGGCTCGGGTTTCAATCGACTCATCCTGCCCCCTAAGTGTAAGGCGATCCGCCGACTGACGGGTTTCGTTGGGCTTCTTAGCAGACAGCTGGGTTTCAACAGATGGGCAGCCCCTCGACGCTCATCGAACCTGCCTAGAAGCTCTTTCAACGGAAGCGGTTCAGGCCGCGAATTTGCCACGGGCAAGGAGCGTGCCGGAAGGCGCAGCGGCTGTTCGCTCAAATCAAGAGGCACGATTGAATGTGACGCGATAGATGACATTCGCGAAATCATCGGATATGAGCAGGCTGCCATCTGGTAGAGTCAAAAGATCCGCGGGCCGACCCCAGGCGCGATTATTCTGCAACCATCCATCGATGAAGGGCGTCAATTGCAGCCGGCCTTCTTTTTCTTCAATCATCACCACCTGGTAACCCGTGTGTCCCGCCGATTGAGATCGATTCCAAGAACCGTGGAGCGCAATGAGCGCTTGGT